>CAIYIP010000533.1 GCA_903926285.1 uncultured Gammaproteobacteria bacterium | reverse complement strand
TGGGTGTCCCTTTCACTTTCTCTAAAAATGTGGGTGTCCCTTTCACTTTCAGCTTTCAGACTTGGCTTTCAGGTCCTTTGAAGGCAAACAACTCTGCCACCTTCACTAACAGGAATAGCAATGAACGATTTTGACAACGCTTTGGCGAACCAGCTTGCAGCCATTCAAACAGACACTTATCAATTTTCTTCCACGCTGGGTTTCATCGAGCAATGGTTTGACTTTACCCCTTGCGCCTTCCGTAACGGTGCAGTCCGTAATACTGCCGATCAGAACCAGGGCAGTTGTCGCGTGTTAGCCATGGCGCTGATGCAAGGACTTGCTACAGAACAGGCACTGAAATGTTTTGGCGAGCATTATCGGGATGTACTTGCTACGCCCGACCTTAACAATCATCAGAATTTACGCCGACTGCTGGCAGAAGGTTTAGTCGACATCCACTTCGATCATCAACCGCTCGGACGCAAGTAACCATCGACGTTTATTTTTATTCACCGATCCCATTTGAAATAAACCTTAACCTTAGCCCCTTCCGGCGCATCCGCCCCTGGTTCGGCAAGCTGGAAATTCAATCCTTCATTCGGAATCGCAGCACTGCCAAACGGTAGATACGGATTCAGGTACCGCGAAGGATCGCTGTCGCTGAATGTGCTGACGTGGCCGTAGGGTTCACTGCGCACCGGAACCATCTCATTGTTCTCGATACCGTAGTATTGCAGGCCTATCGGGAAATCCTCGAGCGAAAATGCGGCGTCGCCGGAGTGGTTGTTGCGTAAGCTGCGGTCGGCGAGGCGGTAACTGATGCCGTCTTTACCTACACGATAATCGAACAGTGAACCCATCGATTTGTATTTCTCGCGGGCTTTGCCTGGCAGTGTTTCGTTGTTGAGCGTGAAGCTGTAGAGCAGTTGGCGATCCTTGTAGCGAATACTTTCGCCTTCAGGAATCGTGACATCACCGCAGCGGGCTTTTTCTGCGTCGGTGATGTCGACTGGATAATAGAAAGGCCGACGCTCAAAACACATCACATCGAGAAACTGGTTTTGCAGCATGGCCTGCGCATCATCACCCATCTCATAGAAACGCCAGCCGTTATCGTTCTGGTAGTAAGAGTCGGGAATAGCGGCGAGATCGAACTCCTGCGGGTTGGGATCGACGAGCAGCAAGAAGCCATTGCCGGAACCAAACTGCGAAGGTTCGTTCTGACTCCACAAATACGAGCCGTTGTAATACCACATGAGGACGCCGCTGCGATAACGGAAATCCACGGCTTCCATCTCGCCATTTTCCGGATTGCGGAAAAAGGTGAAGCCCGGGCCATCGATGGATTTGTCGTAGTTGTGTGCAGACGCAAATTGCTCGTAGGGATCGCGGTATTCCAACAGGTAGAAATGCGGCACCGCAATGTCATGGCTGCCGCCACTCAGTGAGAAGTTCTGCACCGTCCAGCCCTGGAAAGCATCGGCTTCGAAATCATCACGATAATCGAGCGCAGCAATTTCAACGTTGTCGATCAGTGCCCCATCTTCAACGGCAGCGCCATCAGCAAAATAGTGAAAGCGCAATTCCACTTGCTGGCCTTTGTAAGCTGATAGATCGAAACTGGCATGCACCCACTGGGAAATCTCGCAAAGGTCGACCTCAAGGTTATCGATCTGGTCTTCGGCAAGTTCGCGCACCTGGGTTACATCGCAGCCCTCGGTGCTTTCAACACGGCCATCACCATCGAAGTCGCCACTACGACCCGTGAAACCCGGCAGTGTGCCCATGCCATCGTGGCCCCGCTGCGAAGGCATGACGCTAGTCGTATCCGTTCCATTCTCTTTGTCGGTGCTGAGAATGCGCTGATAGTTTTCGCCATCGGTGGAAATTTCCACGTAGAGATAATCCCAGTCGGCTTCGATGCGGAACCACGTGTCGAATTCGAGCATGATCTTGTTATTGTCCACGCCGCGCAGGTCGAGCTGGCGCGCGAGGTAGTTGTTCAGATCGTTGCCCTGCCCAGTGTATGCCGCTTGTTTGCCATTCACTTCGGCAAACGGACCCATGCGCAGTTCGCGGATTTTGGGCGGCAGAACCACGAGTGCTGAATCACACAGCCCTGCAGCATTCGGCTGGTCTTGTGTCCAGTCGTTCATGGTTTTGAGATACACGGACTGCACACGTTTGCCGCCGGCCTGCCGTGGCGAAATGATGCAGGGTTTCAGCCAGCCCAATACGAGACGCGACCATGAACTGAGTTCCTGCGGATTGGGACTTGCAGTAGAACTCATCGCGTCCCACGACGCAGTTGAGTTGCTGGTTTGTGAGGCGTAGATATCGGGCAGACCGAGTGAGTGGCCGAATTCATGAATAAAGGTCGATACCGTGGTGTATTCGGACTGCATGTTGTAGTCGTAAACCCACAGGCCTTCTTTCAACGGTAAGCCACCGCGACGGTTGGTGTAACCTTCAACGTCGGGACCAAGGCCGTTATTTTTTGTGAGCGAAAAACGGTGTGGCCAGATGCGCTGCGCACATTCCTGTTCTTGTGGCGAAAGTGCGTCGTACAAATCAGGAGGCGCATCGGCGGTAAATTTTTCGTTGAGGTTGTAGAGGCCCTGGCACGACGACTGACTCTTGCCGGCGTAAACCATCACGAAGTGATCGATGTAACCGTCGGCTTCATCGTACTGACCATCACCATCGTAGTCCTGCGGATCCCACACGTCGAAATCCTCCCAGTGAAAATCGGGATCGCGCGCATAGGCGAGTTGCAGTGCATCTTCGACAAGCAGCTCAGGCCGCGAATCGTTACGCCACGCGCCGTCCGAATTTTGAATCGGTTTACCGTAGTATTCTGAAGGCTGCTCAACCGTGATGATGGGTAATACTTCACCTGTCACAAAATAATTGCCCTTGCTCTCGTGATAATAATAATGTGTGAGCGTTTCTACGCGCGGCTGCGTGAGGTCCTCGGCAAACAGCAACGACTGTAAGTAAGCCTGATTTTTTTGCTCGGCGCCTTCCTCACCCGTAAAGCGATCGAAGTTGCGGTTGGCATATTGCACGGGGAGTATCAGCAATCGATGCGGGCGTTCGGCGGTGCTGAGCACCGGAGGAATAACGT
This sequence comes from uncultured Gammaproteobacteria bacterium, assembly GCA_903926285.1. Taxonomy (GTDB): domain Bacteria; phylum Pseudomonadota; class Gammaproteobacteria; order Pseudomonadales; family Pseudohongiellaceae; genus CAILUG01. The sequence continues at coordinate 266 of CAIYIP010000533.1, read as the reverse complement.
CGGTCTTGATCTGTGGATTACCTAGCTGATCAAGTTGCAGGTTTTGCAGCTTGCGCATCATCTCGAGGCTCTCACTCGTTTGCGCGAGCAAGGCAGAGCTGAGAAGAGACAGCACAAAAATGGACGGCAGTTGGTTACGGCGTGCAAACATAAGACTTCCCGCGTGTTCAGGCTGTGGGAACGGTAGCATGCAGGTTGAGACCTGATGATCCGGGTTTTTCTTCAGCCCATAAAAAAGGCAGGGTTGTTGTACCCTGCCTTTTTGT
>CAIYIP010000532.1 GCA_903926285.1 uncultured Gammaproteobacteria bacterium | reverse complement strand
GTTCATGATAATTTTCCGGATTGTTGGCTGGCGACAGCTCGAGGAAAGGCAAGGTGCTGCGAATGCGTTTCTACGGTCAGCTATGTAGCAAGCGGGTTAACGAAATGCGTCACTATCGGTTCGCTTCCTGGCTGCAACAGTGCTCTTATTCTGTATTGAATCTCTGCATCTTGCTTGCTGATTCTCTCATGCTGCCGCAAATGATCAAGCCAGGTATTGATCACGTAAGTTTCCACATAACTGCCTGGAATCGTGGCGTCGGCGAAGATATGCCACGACACTGCTCCATCACGCTGGCGCGACTTGCCGAGCTTGTGCATCTCATGCAGAAACTTCTTCACATCGGCATCAGCGATCTCGTAGCGCACTGTCACCATCACGGGACCCTGATGATGCTCGATGGCGAATTTGGGTGTGGGCGGCACCCAGTGTTTTGAGGGTGTATGGTCGAGCTGGTCGTTGCCACTCACGGGCCAGCGGCGTGTGAAGAGACAGGCAAGCGCAAGGCCACCCGACGCAATCAGCATTGAAGTTGGCAGGTCGGTTACTTCGGCTATACCGCCCCATACCACGGGACCAATCGCCAGCGAGCCCATGAAAAACATCTGGAAAATCGCAATGCCGCGCGAGCGCACCCAGTTGGGCAGCGCAGTCTGGGCAGACAGCGTCGCACTTGTCATCACAGTAATCCACGCAGCACCACACAGGCACAGGCAAAGCATCGCCACGATGTGATTGTGCACCAGTGCGGTTGCACTCATGCCCGCAGCAAACACGAGTCCGGCCACAGTGATCAGCTGATCATTGTTCATCCAGCTGCGGAATTTCGGCAGCATAAACGCACTGCCAATTGCGCCGATGCTGATCGCGGCAAACAAATAGCTATAAGTACGCTCATTGCCTTCCAGCAGCACACGCGCAATCAATGGCAGCAAGGCCCACATCACGCTCGCAAAAAAATAGAAGCCGATGCTGCGGTAAATCGTGGCAAGCAGGGCAGGCGAATGACGTGTATAACGCAGCCCAGTCTGGACGGCTGGCAAGAAGCGTTCAGGCGGCAGCGTGGTTGCTGGCGGTACACGTTTCCAGCGCATCAGCACGGTAATGATGAACACGAGACTTATGGCATTGCAGACAAATACCGCGCCACTGCCCGAAATCGCGATGATGGCGCCGGCAATCAACGACCCGATCACGCGTGATACGTTCATGCCCAGCGTATTGAGCCCAATCGCGCCCTGCAGCTCGGACCGCGGCACTACTTCAGGAATAATTGACTGCCAGGTCGGCATGATCATCGCTATGTTGATACCAAGAATCAGCGTGAAACCCAGCAGGCTCCATTCATTGATGAATCCGCCAAGCGTCAGCGCAGCGAGCATGACCGCAACAAACAGGCGACCCACGTTGCCGCCAATCAGATATTTGCGGCGGTCGAGAATGTCGGACAACGCACCAGACGGCAGCAGGATAAAAAATGCCGGCAGCGATGTAGCCGTCTGCATCAGCGCTACCATCACGGGCGAGGTCGTGAGCGTGGTCATCAGCCAGCCGGCGCCAACTTCATGCATCCATGAACCGGTATTGGAGACAAGGGTTGCCAGCCACAGCCAGCGAAAGGTGGCAATCTTTAACGGAGACCAGGGTGACTGGGTGTTGGCAGTGGCGGCTTGAGCCATATCAGAACATCGCGTGGGAATTTTGGCGCATTATAGCCCCGGCACGTGATGGCGAAGGCACTTAATCACGGCAGAATCTTGCCTTCCGGCAAGATCTTATCGAGCTCGACTGGAGTGGTTGCCAGTTTCATGTCGAGGCCACGTAGCGTGGGGCTCAAGATATAAAGCGCAAGCACGATGCCCTCAGGATGGTGTTGACGCTCGTACGACATGAAAAAAACATTGCAATAAATGGCAAAGCGGCGAGTCTGCGCTGATCATTCCGACCTCGCCACGCAAAGCGCTCATGTTTGCCAAAGTTTCGGCTAGTGACTCACAAGGTAATTGGGTATTATGCCGACATCTTTACGACAACCTTTCCGCGCTCGTAGCTCAGCTGGATAGAG
>CAIYIP010000531.1 GCA_903926285.1 uncultured Gammaproteobacteria bacterium | reverse complement strand
GTGCAGACCAGACACGCCCGTGAATCCATCCCTGGAGGGCTCGAATGGCGACATCCCTGTCGCCAACGGTCTGGTCTGCACGGTTCCGCTCCTGACTTCAGCGGAAGCTCCAGGAAACTGCCGTCCATGAGGTCGAGATGAACTCCAAAGGCCGGCTGCTACCTACCGCCGCTGGCCCGGTTACGTTTTTTTAAACTCCACTTTGCGCACCCACAGCAGCCTGCTCAAACAATTTCCAGAGGTGCCCTTAAGTCAGTGCCTTTCGAGTCAGCGTGGAAACACCCTGATCTGACGCGGGTTGAGGTTCAATCTTACGGGGGTATTTTCGGGCAGTGCGGCGAGGACTGGGTCCTGGCTGTTGAGTCTGGTGCCATCGGACAGTTGCACCGTTGTGATGGTGTTTGCACCGTTGAATTGCTGGCTGATGATTTGTGCTGCGCAGGGGCCGGCGTTGTCCTGCATGATGTTCCAGGGACGGATCAGCAGGTCTACGGATGTACCTTGTGTTGCTGCTCCGGTTTCTTCCAATAGGGTTTCTCCAAACACCGATGCGACCCGGTTGCCGCCCAGAATGTTGGCGGGCAGGAACTGGCCATTCGCCACGAAGGACGCCACAAACGGCGAATGGGGTTCGTGGTACAGCTCGCGCGGTGTGCCCCATTGCCAGAGTTTGCCTTCGGCCATGACACCAATGACGTCGGCGACGTGGAAGGCTTCGGTTTGGTCGTGTGTTACAAGAATCGCGGTGGTGCCGTGTTCGCGCAGGATGTCGCGCACTTCGATGCTCAGGGAGCGGCGTAGCTCGGTGTCGAGATTGGAAAACGGTTCGTCGAGCAACAGCAGTTTGGGGCGGGGGGCGAGCGCACGTGCGAGTGCAACTCGTTGCTGCTGGCCGCCCGATAACTGATGTGGATACGAGGTGGCGTATTCGTCCATGCGAATCAGCGCGAGCATTTCGGTGGTAAGTTGCTCGCGCGCGGCTTTGGTGTGATGCGTAAGGCCGAAGGCGATATTGGCGGCGACCGTCAGGTGCGGAAACAGCGCATAGTCCTGGAACACCATGCCAACCTGGCGTTGTTCGGGTGGTAGTGTCTGGCCGGGTTTGCTGAGCACTACACCATCGAGAACAATCGACCCGCTGATTACCGGCTCAAAACCCGCAATTGCGCGCAGTGCAGTGGTCTTGCCGCAGCCACTCGGGCCAAGCAAACACGCGATGCTGCCAGCGGCAACCGCGAAACTTAAATCACGGAAAACTTCGCGTGTGTCGTAGCGGCAGGTGATGGACTGGACGGTGAGGAGCTTTGGCATTGCGACATCGCGACTCATGAGGTTGCTTTCCCGCCATACAAGCCAGGCACTTGTGCAAGTCCGATTACCAATGCAGAAAAACCGCATATCAGAAGCATAATGTTGTTGTCCGGAATCTTTGGGTTGACCCTCAGAAACAACATGACACAGGCCGAGATACCCAGGCCAAGCAAACTGCCCGCTATTCCTGGGCGACTCAAGTTGACGTGTTCACGCAGACTTAGTCCCACCACTGACAACTCTGCGACGATTACAGAAACAAGCATCACAACTGCGCTCAGAACCCTAAATGAGCCTCCACGACCCCAGGCAGGTTCGTATGCGTCGAAGTAGTAGACACTGATTGCTGCTGCTAGCTGCATGCAGAGCAAGAAGCTCAGAGCTGACCATATAGCTGCTTGTGGAATGGGTTTCATATTGCACAACAACTCATAAAAAGATCGATGCTATTCTAATCCACTGGGTTCAAATCACGTACCCAGCAGACCGTTGTGTTATGCACAGAGCAGAAATTCCAGCAGGGCTTTCTGGGCGTGCAGGCGGTTTTCGGCTTCGTCCCACACGACGGAGTTGGGGTCTTCCATAAGCTCTGCACTGACTTCTTCGCCGCGGTGTGCGGGCAGGCAGTGCAGGAATAGCGCATTGTCTGCGGCTTGCTCCATTAGATGTGTCGTGACTTCGTAGCCGGCGAAGGCTTCCTTGCGTTTCTGCTGTTCAGCTTCCTGGCCCATGGATGCCCATACGTCGGTAGCAACCATTGCTGCATTTTTTACAGCTTCAGCTGGATTGCGCACAATACGCACGTTGGTTTTATGTTTGTCGAGCAGGCTCTGCATTGGCTCGTAGCCTTCAGGACATGCCACAACAAGTTCGAAGTCGAGCAGCGCAGCGGCATGAATAAATGAGTTACACATGTTGTTGCCGTCGCCAACCCAGGTGACAGTTTTGCCGGAAATATCGCCGCGATGTTCGTAGTAGGTTTGCAGATCGGCCAGCAGCTGGCAGGGGTGATGTTCGTCAGTCAGTGCATTGATGACGGGCACGGATGAATATTGGGCCATGCGTTCTATTTTGGCGTGCGCAAAGGTGCGTACCATGATGCAGTCGACCATGCGCGATAACACTCGTGCGGTGTCTTCGATGGGTTCGCCACGACCGAGTTGGGTATCGCTCGGTGACAGAAAAATTGCGGAGCCGCCGAGATGCGTCATGGCGGCTTCGAATGACACGCGAGTACGCGTGGAAGATTTTTCGAACACCATGCCAAGCACGCGATTGGGCAAATATTCATGCGGAATATGCTTGCGCTGCATGATTTTCAATTCGCTTGCGCGTTTGAGCAAGGCGAGCAGTTCGTTTCTGGACAGATCAGGCAAAGTCAAAAAATGTCTAACGACCATCGTAAAACTCCCTTACTACCTTGTTCACTACCGAAATAATCATATCGGCCTCGCTCTGGCTTAATACCAGCGGTGGTACGAGGCGGATCACATTGCCGCCGGCTACGTTGATGATGAGGCCTTCCGCTCTTGCTGCGTCGCGCAATTCAGAACATTGGGTGTCGAGTTCGATGCCGATCATGAGGCCTTTGCCACGTACTTCTTTTACACCAAGACAGGTGGCGAGTGCGTTTTGCAGGCCGTGTTTCAGATAGTCGCCAATCTGCGTCGCGTGTGCACAAATATGTTCGTCGTTAAAGGCCTTGTATACGGCGAGCCCAGCCGCACATGCGAGCGGGCTGCCACCAAATGTGGAGCCATGATTGCCGGGGCTGAAGATGTTTTTTGCCTTGCCTGCCACGAGACACGCGCCAATCGGATACCCATTGCCGAGGCCTTTGGCGGTAGCGAGTACATCGGGCAGTATCTTGTTGTGCTGGTACGCAAACCAGGTGCCGGTGCGAGCGTTGCCGGTTTGAACCTCGTCGAGCATCAGCAGCATGTTGTGGGTATCGCAGATGTTGCGCAGTGCGTTGAGATAGTGGGCAGCGGGAATGCGTACACCTGTTTCGCCTTGCACGGGCTCCACGAGAATCGCCACGATGTTGGGGTGCGCGGCGATT
>CAIYIP010000530.1 GCA_903926285.1 uncultured Gammaproteobacteria bacterium | reverse complement strand
GGTTCGGGTTCGGGTTCGGGAAGCACCAACTGCGGCCTACTGGCCAGGTCTATCTCTATCCAGAACGTACTGCCCTCACCGTCGATACTTTGCACGCCGATCTCACCACCCATCAGTTCGATCAGGCGTTTGGTCATCACGAGGCCAATGCCTGTGCCTTCTGCGGTACGCAGCTCCTGACCAAGGCGGTTGAAGGGCTGGAACAGTTGCGTTATTTGCAGCGGGCTCAAGCCCTGGCCGGTATCTGCGATAGAAATGCGGATACGTTCTTCAGTCCTGAGGACACAGCTTACGACTACAGCACCATGCACGGTGTTGTACTTAATTGCATTCGACAACAGGTTAAACATAATCTGCTTGATGCGCGTACGATCCGCGTTGATGAAATAATGCATGTCGACACGGGGAAACGTCACGCTGATGCCGCTTCTTGCGGCCAGCGGTTCGATTATGGCACGGCACTCATTCATCACATCACTGAGCAGCAGGGGCTCAAGCGACAACAACAGCTTGCCGGACTCGACGAGAGCCAGGTCGAGGATTTCGTTGATCAGGTCGAGCAGGTACCAGCCCGCCTTGAGGATCTGCCGAATGCTACGCTGTTGGGTGACCGTGGGTGCGGGTGTGCCCGATTCAATCAGCTGCGCAAAACCCAGAATCGCGCTGAGCGGCGTGCGCAATTCGTGGCTCATGTTCGACAGGAAGTCCGACTTCGCAAGGTTGGCGTTTTCCGCTACGCCGCGCGCCTTGTTCAATTCGAGTTCGACATTTTTGCGGGCGATGATTTCCTCGCGCAGTTGGGCATTGAGGCGTTCTGCGGTTTCGGTAAGTTCATTCTGGCGCAGTGAGCCGAGCAGCAGCGCCTGGTTCATCTCAAGCATATTTTCGGACGCGGTGACCAACTGGTACGCCGAGGCAGCAAAATGGCTCAGGCTCACCAGTTGGCGCACACTTTCATTGTCGAACTCGCGCTCTGCATCATGAGACACCAGCCAGATCGCGCCGAGGATATGGTCTTGCACACAAAAAGGTACAAGCAGACATTCCTCGGCCCGGGACACCCCATTGCGCAAAGCCTGATAACCCCAATGCGGTTTGCGGAAAAGTAATGGTGTGTTGCAATCAAGCACATCCCGGCTTGGACTGAACTCACGGGAAGTGTCACCTCCCAGCAGCGAACTCCATTCCCCGGCAATTGCGGCCCAACGAAAACGTTTGTGCCCAGGTTCCCTGACGTGAATGCTAAAACCAGCCGAGCCAACCTTGAACGTTTGCAGCATGATCTCGGCTATCTGTTGCAGGATAGTTTGCGGCGAGCCAGACAGGGCCTTGATCAGTAGGCACAGCATTTGATTTTCCGTCGCAAAGTCGGGCTCTCGATGCGGGCGGTGTTGCAGTTGTTCCGTGCACAGTCCAGCTTCGAGGGGCAACTGGTTTGACATAAGGTCGCTATTTTCTCGCCTTGGGTTCTGGCCCAGCTTCGTCTGGCTGCTGCGCGCGTGGCCCGGTCCGGGATGGAATTCCTGTCGTCAAACCAATGTACTCGGTAGTAGGGGGTTTGATCACCACAACACCTTTGCTCGTAATCACATATTCGCGAATGTCCTTGCTGTGGTTGCCGCCACGCATCTTGATAATCACCATGATCTTGCGCAGCTGGCCGTCGATTTCGACATAACGCAACCGAATGATGTCGTCGGTCAAAAACGAAATTGTGTAATGACTGAATGAGAAGCCGGTAAAGTTATCCTCTACTTCCACGGTACTCAAGATCGTAACCCCGGCACCGGTCAACGCTACGATCAGGCGATACAGCGATTCGCGGAAATCCGCCCGAAAGCCTGGTGCAAGTGCCATCTCAAGGCTCACGAGTGAATCGATCACAAGCCGCTTGGCGCCGATCCTGTTAACAGCATCGAGTATCTCATGCATGATTTCATCCACGGATAAATCCAGCGGCCGCAAGTAGAGAATTTCGAGCTTGGCTTTCTTCTGCGCAGTTTTGAGCTTCAGGCCAAAACTGTCGGCACGGTCGGTATAGCCCCGCGGCCGTTCTTCAAAGATCGCCATGATGCCCGGTTCACCCGCTGCGATGCCGGCGGAGATAAACTGGGTGGCGAGCGCGGTTTTGCCAGTGCCCGACGGCCCGGCAATTAGCAGGCTGTCACCTTCGAAAATGCCACCACCCATCATCAGGTCAAGATCAGCAATACCCATGGAAAGCCGGCGCCGCGTGGTGGGGATCTTGCGGTCGCGCACGAAGCCAAGCGTGCGTGAAAATGCCTGTAGTCCGTCATCGCTGATACGAATCGTATGCAGGCCTGGCACCGAGGCCTGCCCGCGTACTTTCATGATTTGTAATTTGCGCACGACAGAATTGCGCTCGACATTCTGCGACAGCCAGAACAGGCCATCGGCAATCGTGAAGATGGGATTATCGCGGACTTCTTCGGGCACATATTCACCCACCAGAAAGGTGGTGGCTTCCCAGCTGGAAAGAAACTGGGCAAGGCGCAGGATGAAGACCTGCATGTCGTTTTCGCCTGCGGTGCTCATCACTCCGCGTATCACCGTGCGGAAGGAATCCACCACAACAATGCCGGGATTGGTCGCAATAACCTGCCGGGTAATTGCTTCGTAAACGGCATCGAGATCCTGATTGAGCACCACATCTGCCAGATTAAAAAAGTGCACGCTGCTACCCAGCTTGGCTGTGTCAAAGAAACTGTATTGCTGCTGGTAGCGCAGCATCTTGATAGCGGGTTCACCCAGCACTGTGAAAAACAGCGCCGGCTTTGCCTCCGTGGCATTGGCAAACACAATCTGGTGCACCATTGTAGTTTTACCGCAACCGGGAGCGCCTGCGATGATATTGAAAGAAAATTCCGGAATGCCACCGCCCAGGATGTCGTCAAGGCCAGATACCCCTGTGGCAATTTTCCGGATCACAACTTTCCCGGCTTGCATGGCGGTTTTAGCCGGAATTTTGCGTTGTGGCGCACTAAGCAGCTTCTTCACTCGCTATCTCCTGGTTCGAAATTTAATTGATTGATGCTCAGTTCCGGCCAGAGGTCCCGCACCAGCTGCAGCGTCAAGTTAATGCCGATAAACGCACGGAGCAGACTTAGCAGCTCGACGATCAGCACAACACTGCCTTCTTTTCCCGGATCAAGCGTGCCTTGTCCTTCTGGTGCCGACAAACGTTCCAGGCCTCCTGTGGTAGTGACATGCATTGCACTCAGTGCGACAACTTTTACGCTCGCGCGCGCCAATGCACGCGCCAGGAGCGCGCGAAAACCCGTGGTGCCCATAAGTGTTGCGAGATGAGGACGCAATTTGTTGCATACAGGTTCTGCAGGCAGAGAGCGTTCGCCCGCGTTGATGGTGCCTGCCTCGCAGGCAATAAGATGCTCTGCCAATTTGCGCACTGAGGAGATTTTCTGCTTCATGTATTAATCACCAATGCATCACATTATGTTCTGTACATTATTGCAACTAACTTCACTTTCTTGTCTTTTGCATGGTGCATGGTGCAGCAGACAGCGTCAAGGGACACCAGGCTTACACTTCGCTGCCGCCGGGTGGGCTTGCCACGCCGATCAACCCACCCATCCGTTCGATGAGGCGTTTTGTCATCACGAGGCCAATGCCCGCGCCCTGCTCTGTCAGCATTGACATAGCGGGGTATAGCGAAACACGGAAAAGTCATACGAATGCTGCTTTTTTTCGCCTGCGGCGCCATCATGACCTGGCACTCCTGTACCACGTCGCCAAGTGAAATCGGTTCGAGCGAGAGCAAATATCCGGAAACTACTTTACGGGACGCTAACCGCGTGTTGGCTTGCTTGCGGCAACATCGAAGGAAACAGCAGACGCGCTTTCGCGCAACTGCTCAACATCGGCCAGCAAGCGGTCCATTTCTCTTTTTACTACGCCATAACATTCACACGCGCCGGCTTCGAGACCGGCACGGCTGGTGACCGAAATGTGGCCGCGGCGGTAATTGATAAAGCCGGCGCGCTGCAGATTGCCCGCTGCTTCGCTGATACCATCGCGGCGCACGCCAAGTATGCTGGCGACAAGCTCCTGCGTCATGACAAGTTCGGTGCTCACGCAGCGGTCGAGTGTCAGTAGCAGCCAGCGACACAGGCGCTCCTCAACAGTATGAAGACGATTACACGCCGCGGCCTGTCCCATCTGGGTCATCAGTGCCTGGATATAACGCAGCAGCAGTCCCTGCGCAAAACCCCCACGCGCAAAGTCCTCTTTGATAATTCGAGCTTCTACACGATAGCCGTGGCCCGCAGTCTGGACCACTGCAGAACTGGAAGTACTGTCGCCGCCCATGATCAGCGCAACACCAACCATGCCTTCATTGCCCACGCCGGCGGTTTCTGCGGATACGCCCGACTCGGTTACATAGTGCAGGGATACGATGGATGTCGTTGGAAAATATACGTGGTGCTGTTTTTTATCGGGTTCATACAGCATCTGGCCCAATTGCATCCGCACGAGTTCTAAATGGCTGAGCATGCGCTCATAGTCCGGCGTGGGCAGTGCCGCAAGCAGATGATTCTGGTTGGGGCTGTGTTTGGCGGGGATACCCGTGCTGGCTCCTGCAATCATTACTTAACCCCTGGGTGTAATTTCCACACCAACGCCGCGGTAACCGATAAACCTGCAGTTCGGGGCGAATATGGCCTGGCCGCTTACGCGAAACGCCTGGTGCGAACCATCGCGGTTAACGCGGTTGAAGACAAAGTCCAGGAAAGGTTCGCGCGCTGCAATCTTTTCCTGCAGGACTGCGCGCTCCTCGTGATTCCAGCCCTGCGTCATGTGATTGCTGCCAACCCCGTCCAGCGAGTCAACCTGCAGGCCAAGCATTTCCAGCACCGGGCCGGATACCCTGGTGAAACTGCCACTTTCGTCCTGCTCCCAGTACCAGTCGGAAGAGAGTTCGGTCAGGCTGCGAAAGCGTACTTCGCTCTCGCGCAGTTCCGCAGTACGTTCCACCACTATCTGTTCCAGATTCTTGTTGTAGCTTTCGAGTTTTTTGTAGAGCAGCCGCACTTCGAGAACATTGTGAATTCGGGTTTTGACTTCGAGCAGATCAAAGGGTTTGCTGATAAAATCCCTGGCACCTGCCTGCAAGGCGCGCAGTTTGTGGCCCGGCTGTACCGTCAGCACTATAACTGGCAGATACGTATCGGTAATGTTGGTCTTGAGGCCTTCCATCACCTGGAAGCCATCCATGCCGGGCATTTGCAGGTCGAGCAGGATAACGTCGTAGCAGTTAAGCCGATGCAGTACGCAGACTTCCATCGGATTCATGGTCGAACTTACCTGGGTATAGCCGGCTTCGCTGAGCAATTGCTCAAGCAATCTGATATTCGCTTCCTGGTCGTCGACGATCAGGATACTGGCCTTGAGAATTTCTGCTGGACTCAGCATGCATGTGTGCTCTTGTAATGTTCAGGCTGTTGCGCTGCCAATTGCGCCAGCCGCAGCTAAAATACACCATTTTTGCTTCTGCGAATAAAGAACGTTAAAAACCAGCAAGACATCGCAAGGGCGGACGAAAAAGCCATTGGCGGAAGGCGCTACTGATATCAAGCTAAAACGCTGCGGTCTTAAATCAGCCATGTCAAATTCCATAATTATACAATAAATATGCCACGCTATATGCGCTAGCGCACATAAGGGGGACGAGATAGCATAACTGCTCTTGAGTGACTTCCTGGCGCAAGGCCCGTGCGGCCCATCCGTGTACCTGATTATTCAACCCGGCAACCAACTTCAAGTGGCACAACCCGCAGTGTCATGCCTGCCAGAACTGCTTACACATCTGCGCAAACTGCGCAGAACACGGCGACAGGGTTTTGCCGGCCTTGTAATAAAGCCCGACCTGCCTTTCGATCGTGGAAAACGGCAAGCCTTTTATCAGCGTGAAGTTGCGACACACAGGATGTTCTTCGAGCAGCTTGCTGTCGATGAAAGCTGCACCGAGCCCCTCGGCAACCAGATGCACACGCAAGCTCAGGCTCGACACTTCCCATACCGACTGAAAGCGGTCGCGCAATCTCTGCATCGATGGCCGCATTTCCGGTGTATCGAGAAATGACGTAATCAGCGTAGCGCTCTTGAGACTCTTGCTGCTCCCCTCGCAGATATTGGTGTAATCCGGATGATTGGGGCTCACCACGAGATGGCGATTTTCCCGGAACAGCGGAATGGTGGTGAACGCATCCATGTGTTTCTGAAATGGACCAATCGCAAGTTCAGCTTTACCCGACAAGATGGCATAAATCAGATTGCGACTCGGCAATTCAGTGACCTTGATCTGCAACGCGCTCTGCGACTTACCGAAATGGCTCAGTAGCTGCGGCGCATAAAAACGGTTGATGGTGCTGTTGATCGCGAGATTAAGCGTCTGCCGGTTGCCCTGTTTGAGCCGCAGAATATCGTCGAGCACTTCCTGTTCCTGGTTTAGCACATCATTGGCATATTCGAGCAAACGTCTGCCCGCATCGGTCAGGACGAGTTGTTTGCCACGCTGGATCAGCAACACATCGAGCTTGGCCTCAAGATTGGCAATGGTCTGGCTGACGGCCGACTGGCTCACATGCAGCAGGTCGGCTGCCTTATTGAAGCCATTTGCTTCCACTACTGACCGGAAGGTACGCAGCTCACTGTTCTCGAATCGCATAAGCTATACTGAACCAACTATTAGAAATATTAAGTTACCTGATTCTACAGAGCTTCCTATACTCGGCACCATCAATGCAACGAGGCATGATTATGAACAACGACGTTATTTTTTCGCGCGACCTTTCCGGCATTGAAGTGGGCGAAACCCACATCTCGGATGTAAAGGGAGAGGAAGGTTTGTTGAGTTACCGGGGCTACGCGATCGAGAGCCTGGCCACAAAACCCTTTCAGGAAGTAGTCTGGCTCGTATTATTCGGCACATGGCCCGATGCCAGCCAGAAGCAGGCGCTCAAGGAATTCATGGCTGTTAACAGCCAGCTTGAGGCCGATGAACTGCATCTTCTCAAGGCTATGCCGCTTACTCTACACCCCATGCTCATGCTGCAGGGCATCGTGCCACTGCTGCAACTGAAGCCAAAACAAACCATCGCAGATTTGAGCGCAACCGCATTGCAGGGCTTGTTGATCGCAGCACGCCTGCCTTCACTCGTCGCAAGCTGGCGCCAGTTGCAACTCGGCAACACTCCGCTTGCTGCCAATCCCAACGCAAGCTTTCATGAAAATTTCCTGACGATGTTCAACGGCCATGCCCCAACACCTGCCCAGGTAAAAGTGCTCGACACTGCGCAGATCCTGCAGATGGAGCACAGCTTCAATGCCGGCACTTTCGCCGGCCGCGTATGTGCAAGCACGCTGGCGCCGATCCAGTCGTCGATCTCAGCTTCAATCGGCACATTATTCGGTGTGCTGCACGGCGGCGCTGACCAGGCCGCACTCGAAATGGCACACAAGATCGGCTCCCCTGCCCTGGCTGCCGGCTATGTCCAAAATGTGCTCGCGCAAAAACAGAAAATCATGGGCATGGGCCATCGCGAATACAAGGTTGTTGACCCGCGCGCGCGCATTCTCAAGCCGATGGCGAAAACGTTGTGCACCGAGGGTGAAGCAAAGAACCTGTTTGAAATTCTCGAAGCCGTCGAAGCTGCCTGCCAGGTTGAGTTTGGCAAAAGCAAAAAGGAAATCTGGGCCAACGTGGAATTCTACAAAGGCGCCGTCTTCCACCAACTCGGCATTCCCAGCCACTATTTCACTGCTATTTTTGCCATGGCACGCGTGTATGGCTACATCGCGCATTATCTGGAATTCAGCAAGGACAGCTGCCTGATCAGACCCCGCGCGCGTTATGTGGGAAACGCGATTTGATGATTCCTATTTAAGCCATGAGAATTAATTTTTAGAAACTTTACTATCACCTTTCAGCAATAGTTCTGCATTTCCAGGCCACGTGAAGGCTCGTATTCTGGAAACCGCATATCGTTGATCACCTTGCTCTGTTGACCGATTTTTTAACGCCTCAAACGAGACAGCGATGGAATAGCCAATGATTGAACCCACTAATTCCTGCAAATTTATGCAAGCCGCAAAGACAATCATCCCTGACTCAAAGTCCTGATCGCAATTCGTGCCGCAGCCGAGCCAGCTCACCGCTACTATCGCAAACACGCCGAAAATCGCTTCGAGTACGCAATAGATGCCAAGGTCCATGAGGATCAGCGCGATCGCCGCATTGAACACTCGCCCTACCACACGACCCGGATGACTGTGGGGCAGGCGCGAAACGAAATTCGACCACGCGACTGCAACAGCAATAGAAGTGGGGCAATTAACGTACCAGCCAGGGATCACTACCAAGAGTCAGAATGGTGCCGGTTGATATTAACGAAGACCATTTGCATGGAACCGATCGCGGTAAGCAGTGACGGGTAGAAGCGTAGCAGCAGATCGACGTATGCCTAGTGGTCAAATGACGTAGCCAGAGGCCGCGAAAAACTAAACCATACACCACGCCCGCCCCTGTTTTATCATGCGTGCTTTTAACCCGCAGATAGATGTCACCAATGACCAGCAGCAACGATTCAGTACCCTTACGCAACGTCCTCCACTGGCAGCGCGAACATCCCTACCTCGCCACCATGCTTAGCCAACGTCCGCTGACCGCCCCGGAGTCCAGTAAGGATGTTCGCCATATTGAAATTGACCTGGGTGACTCGGGCCTTACCTACCAGCCAGGTGATTGTCTTGGCATCTGGATCAACAATGACCCGGGCCTGGTGGAGGAAATATGTGCACTCTGCAATTTGCAGTCAAACGCCTCTGTGCTTATCGAGAACAAGGCAACGACGCTGGGAACTGCCCTGCGCGAACATTTTGAACTGACGCAGTTGTACCCCGGCTTCATCAAACATTACGCCGACCTCTGTCACAACACCGAGTTGTTCGCACTGGCCGCCGATACGCAGGCCCTGCGCAAATATCTGGATCACCGGCAGATTGCTGAAGTGCTGCGTCAGTTTCCATGCAAGCTCAACGCCCAGCAACTAATAGGTTGTTTACGCAGGCTCACGCCACGGCAGTATTCGATTGCCTCATCGCAAGACTGGCATCCAGCAGCGCAGCTTGAGGAAGTCGAAGGGAATGGGACACCCACTTTCGAAGCTGAGAAAGGGACACCCACTTTTGCGCCCACTTTTGCGGCAGATTCTGCGAACCAGGCAAAATCGACCCTCGTCGCGCTGACTGTCGGCATGGTGCGTT
>CAIYIP010000529.1 GCA_903926285.1 uncultured Gammaproteobacteria bacterium | reverse complement strand
TTGATGGCGCCGGGATCATGTCCAGGCAGTTAAACTGCGGTGCAGTTTATCATTCGAAAGATTCACCATTAGTACCCCAGCCGAAGACATCGGTGCTTCTGACTATGGTCAGCATACGCAAGCGGTGATCGCTTTCTTCGCGGCCGGGCTGGCCAGTGATGACTACTTCGTCACCCGGTTTGAATGAATCACGCGTCAAGCCTTGGCGGGTCAAGGCACTCGCACCACCCCACTCAACTCCCCAGCGCTGCATGACACCGTTGGCATCAGGTGCCATTACCATTATGGATGAATGTGGATTGCGGAAGTTGAGCTGAACAAGTTTGCCTTTGATTTCCATAACAGCATCAGTGTCGTAACTGGCTTGAAAAGAGTGATGTGCTGAGACTGTTGCGGCAGGCAAAACCGAACCCAACAACAAAAATGTAGCTGTTTTAATAATTGTTTTCATAAAGCACCTTATTATTTACAGAAAATTCCTGTTGCCAACGAAGCTCAAATGATTATAACGAAACGCTTCATTTGTGGGCATATTTCTTTGGTAAACGCTTAAGGTGCTATTGACGCGGTGGCAAAGCCTTGGCCGGCGCTAGCTTGCAGATAGGGGGAGGGGGGGGTATGTAAACTCAGAGGCAAAAAAAACCGGCTGAAGCCGGCTTTTCTACTGAAAACTTAAAGGTGCAATCAGGCTCTGAGCGCCTTGATTGAATCATTCAGGCGGCTCTTATGGCGCGCTGCCTTGTTTTTATGAATTATTCCTTTATCCGCCATACGATCTATGACTGGTACAGCTTCGTTATAGGCAACGGTAGCCTTGTCATAATCTTTGGTCTCAACAGCGGTAACTACTTTCTTGATGTAAGTGCGGACCATAGAACGAAAGCTGGCGTTGTGTCGACGGCGATTTTCAGCTTGTTTTGCGCGTTTACGGGCCTGTGCAGTGTTTGCCAAGGGAGACTCCTGGAATTCGTATAAATGGATTTAGGATCGGGTTTCGTATTCGTGATAGCGCTTTTAGCTACCCGAAAAAAGACGCGCACTATGCTGTTTTGAGGTGTAATTGTCAAGTGCGGGCAGGTTTAAAGCTGTGATGAAACTGGAAAGGACAGGCCCGTCCCGGTAACATGCCGCACTTTCGTATGAGCAACTAAGCCCAATGCAGGTTCCACCGGATTCCTCCCCTCCAGATCCCTCTACATCAGCCAAAGGTGCCGGTTTATTAAGATCGTCCATAGTAACCTCTGGAGCTACCCTGTTTTCCCGGGTTCTGGGCTTGCTACGTGAAACGGTTTTTGCAGCCCTGTTCGGTGATGGAGCCGCGGCGGATGCATTTTTTGTAGCATTCAAAATACCTAATTTTCTGCGTCGGTTGTTCGCAGAAGGTGCATTTTCACAGGCTTTTGTGCCGGTTTTGTCCGAATATCGTACCCGCCATGACAAAACTGCAGTCAAGCAGTTTATCGATCATATCGCCGGTAGTCTGGGGCTTGTACTAATAATAATCACGGTGATTGCCGTTATTGCATCACCCCTGCTGGCTGCCTTGTTTGCCCCCGGATATCTGGATGACAGCAGCAAGTTTGCCTTGCTGGTAGAAATGCTTCGTATCACTTTCCCTTATTTGTTGCTCATATCGCTGACTGGTTTTGCCGGCGCTATCCTGAACAGTTATGGTCAATTTGCCGCGCCTGCCATGACTCCCATTTTTTTGAATATAACCTTGATAGCTTCTGCGCTCCTGTTAAGTCCTTATTTCGCAGAACCTACGCTCGCTCTGGCTTGGGGTGTATTACTGGCGGGTTTGATTCAGCTGATGTTTCTGGTGCCATTTCTAAAACATCTGCAACTATTCCCGCGACCACGCTACAGACCGAAAGATGGGGGCGTTAAAAAAGTAATTTCCTTGATGATCCCAGTAATGTTCAGTGTGTCCGTGGGCCAGATAAATTTACTCGTGGATACAATCTTGGCAACTTCCATTGAGGGCGATGGCAGTGTCAGCTGGCTGTACTATTCCGACCGCTTGATGGAACTGCCCCTGGGCATCTTCGGGATAGCAATTGCAACGGTGATTCTTCCTGCACTGTCGCGTATTCATTCCAGCGGTGATGAAAAAAACTTTGCCCATACTCTTGAATGGGGCATGCGCAGCATTCTGGTGGTTGGACTACCAGCAACAGTGGCGTTGATTGCATTGGCGGAACCACTAGTGATCACGTTATACCAGCGCGGCGCGTTTGGGGTTGATTCAGTAATTCCTACTGCGCGCAGCGTCCAGGCTTATGCGGTTGGCCTAGTAGCTTTTATGGCGATTAAAATTTTAGCGTCAGCGTTTTTTTCGCGCCAGGACACACGCACGCCTGTGCGTATCGGTGTGATTGCGCTGGTGAGCAATATGGCAATCAACCTTGTATTGATCATCCCGCTTGCCCATGTTGGGCTTGCTTTGGCAACTTCGCTTTCCGCCTTTTTAAATGCGGGTTTGTTGATGCATAGATTAATCAAGTCAGGGCTACTGCTGTTCAGCAGAGTCTGGTGGATATTGGTACTGCGTATCGTTATCGCTACTGTGGCGATGTTGCTATTGCTGTTGGTCCTCGGACAAACATCCGCTCAATGGATAGCATGGAATGATTTGTACAGAGTGGGCTATATGACGATGCTGTGTGCCGCAGGAGGCGCAATTTATGTCCTTATCCTTTGGCTTCTGGGTGTGCGACCAGCGCAATTTCGTGCCTGATACCTGCCGATAAATTTACTCCGGTTTTTCATGAGAAATAGTCAAGTAATGAAAGTGTTCACTAACCTCCAGGAGGCGAAACAGGAAATCGACTCTTGTGTTGCCACCATTGGCAAATATGACGGCATGCATCTGGGCCACCAGAAAATTCTTGACGAAGTACTCCAGCAAGCCGTTGCTCTTTCTCTGCCATCTGTGGTGATTTTGAGCGAACCACAGCCGGACGAATTTTTTGCGAGAGCACCGGTTTCTGCCCGACTGAATCACTTTCAGGACAAGGTGGATTTTTTGCATCACTATGGAATCGACGCGGTTTACCGTCTTAAATTTGATCATGAGTTGAGTCAGCAGACTCCTGAAGACTTTGTCAGTAATTTTCTGGTTGCCGGGCTGGGCATGAAGCGTCTCGTAGTTGGTGATGATTTTCGTTTTGGGGTAAATCGCAGCGGCAATCATGTCTTGTTGCAAACAATGGCCAGTGAACTTGAGTATGAGGTGATTGCTGTTCATCCTTTTTTCAACCAGTGCGAACGCGTCAGCAGCACACTGGTCAAACAATACCTCCAGTCAGGTAACTGTCAACGAGTTCGGGAACTACTGGGGCGGTCATACAGCATCGGCGGTAAAATAATAAAAGGTCGGCAGTTGGGCCGTCTATTGGGCGCTCCTACTGCCAACATCGAATTGCTGACCCAGAGTTTGCCGATGTCGGGCATATTTATTGTAATTGCGCAGGTTAACGGGATACAGTTTAACGGTGTGGCCAATATCGGCTACAACCCCACAGTAGATGATAGCTTGACTCCATCACTCGAAGTACATTTGCTTGATTTCAACAATGACATCTATGGTGAGATCATGCGTGTCAGTTTTATTGAAAAAATTCGAAATGAAGAAAAATTTGCCAACCTTGATGAATTGAAAAAGCAGATTGCGCTGGATATTGAACAAACCCGAATATTCTTCAAAGCGATTAAAAATGATTGAGACATATAACATGCCGCAAGAAAATATAGACAGGCAAAAAATCGCCGACTTACTCCTGCTGGCGATTGTTGTCGGTATTGTTGCTCTTGATCAGATAACAAAGTTCCAGACAGTAAACCATCTGGAACTGGGCGAACGTAAAACCGTATTCACCGGTTTCGATCTTTGGCACGTGCAAAATTTTGGGGCAGCATTCAGCTTCCTCAGTGATGCTGGTGGCTGGCAGCGATGGTTGCTTACAGGAATATCCCTGGTGGCGAGCGTAATCCTTGCTGTGTGGCTTTGGCGTCTGCCAAAAACCCAAAGACTGCTAGCGGTTGCGCTTGCTGTGCTATTGGCTGGGGCTTTGGGCAACCTGATAGATCGGATGCTCTTTGGATATGTGGTGGACTTTATCAGCGTCTATTATGCGGATTGGCGCTTTGCCACCTTCAATATTGCTGATGCAGCAATCAGCATAGGCGCCGCTTTACTGGTGCTGGATATAGTGGTCGGAGCTCGCGTCAATGTCTGACAGCAAAAGCGACCTGATCGCAGTACGTAATATTGAATTTGATGCTCCGATTGTCGAGCTTGCGCATGATTATGCTGCTGATGAAATTGGCCCTGGTAAAATTGTCACTTTGAATTTTGCGTTGATGCTGGAAAATCATGAGTCCGTAGATTCAAATTTTGACAAACCGCCGGTGAGTTTCACTGTGGGTGACGGCAGTCTGCTTGCCGGATTCGAGCAAGTTCTAATGGGTTTGAAAGCCGGCAATGCTGATGAATTAACCATATCTCCTGGCGCCGCGTTTGGACTTGTTAACGAGGACAATGTCCAGCGTTTCCCTCGTTACCAGTTTCCGCCTGATCTTGTGCTGGCCATGGGGCTCGTAATCAATTTTGCCGACAGCGCCGCTAATAACCAGGCTGGGGTTGTCAAACAGTTTGACAGCGCGTGGGTTGAGGTTGACTTCAATCATCCGTTGGCAGGACGCAGCATACGCTTCAAGTTTCATATTCATGATGTTCAAGTTCCGCAAAAGAGTAATGTGCAGTGACGGTTCCGACTCAACACTTTGCGATCCAACTGGCTAATCCGCGCGGGTTTTGTGCGGGTGTTGATCGCGCCATCGATATTGTCAATCGTGCGCTCGAGATGTATGGCGCACCGATTTATGTGCGCCATGAAGTTGTGCATAACAAGTTTGTTGTAGAGGACCTCAGGCAGCGCGGCGCTATTTTTGTCGATGAATTGAAAGATGTGCCAAAAGTAGTTCCGGATCAGCCTTCGCCCATAGTAGTGTTCAGCGCACATGGTGTATCAAAGGCAGTAAAGGAAGAAGCAAGTGTGTTGGGGCTGAAAATATTCGACGCTACCTGTCCTTTGGTGACAAAGGTCCATATGGAAGTGCTGCGATACAGCAGGGCCGGAGAAGAATGTATCCTGATCGGTCACGCCTTTCATCCTGAAGTCGAAGGCACGATGGGCCAGTTTGATGAAACTCAGGGTGGCAAAATTTATCTCGTGGAAGACGAGCTTGACGTCGGCAAACTCGCAGTCAAGGATCCTGATCGGCTGGCTTTTGTAACTCAGACTACCTTATCGATGGATGACACAGCTCGTATTATTGATGCGCTGCATGAGCGCTTTCCTGCGATCAAAGGGCCGCGCAAGAATGATATTTGTTATGCGACGCAGAACCGTCAGGATGCGGTAAAACAGCTCGCGCTGGAAAATGAATTGGTGCTGGTGGTGGGTTCACCGAACAGTTCAAATTCCAATCGCTTGCGTGAACTCGCTGAGCGTTGTAACTCTGAATCGTATCTTATTGATCATGCCGACGAGATCAAGCCGGAATGGTTGCAGGGCAAGTCGCGTATCGGTGTTACCGCTGGAGCTTCTGCACCCGAAGTCCTCGTTAAACAAGTAATCGCCCGCCTGCAGGAGCTTGGCGGTACGATTCCTATGGAGATGGCAGGAGTTGAAGAAACGATTGTATTTTCCATGCCCAAAGAACTGCGCACTGGCGACCAGATCTAAAATATTCCTGAAAAAATCCCATTCCTTCACTATAGTGAAACGCATCACTCAAGTGCATTCCTGCCAAGAGTTCCTCGGGCTTATAAGCTCCCCGCACCTGTTTGATAACAACTAGGTATCTGGATTCTCAAGGATGAGCATCCAGGCTTGAAGGAGTCAAGCTCACATGGCAGGGATTCTGGCCAGAAAAATATTCCGCAATAACTTGGGCGGGTTTTCACTGATAGAAGTGCTGGTGGCACTTTTCATCCAGGCCTTCGGCATGCTGGGCATGACAGCGCTGCAATTAAAAGCGCTTAAATCCACCCAAGCCGCATTGATCGATTCGCAAGTGCAATTCCTGCTCGCCGACATGGCCGAACGTATTCGCGGGAATAACAATCCAGCTTATGAAATTGCCTTCACGCAACATGCGCCAGCGATAAGCACGGATTGCGCAGCTGTTATATGCAGCAGTGATGACCTTGTTGCGTGGGATATTAATCAATGGCGTTCAAGAATTGAAAATACTGCCTACCTGCCTGAAGGCGAAAGTCAGATCATTTTTGATAACCTGACGCACACCTATGATATTTCCATTCGCTATAAGTGGAGCCGGTTGGGAGAGCTTGATCTGCTCGGTGAAAAGCGGACGGTCGTCATTACTACCAGCGCCCAGGAATGAAAAAGTCATGAGTCGACAATGTTTTCCCCAAGCTGGACTTACCCTTGTTGAAATGATGGTGT
>CAIYIP010000528.1 GCA_903926285.1 uncultured Gammaproteobacteria bacterium | reverse complement strand
GTTTGGTTGGCGGGAGGCATCCATAGTTAGCCTGCGTAAGATCTGCCGCCAGCGCCCTGGCACTAAACTCCTGCAAACCTTCAGTGTGGGACGGATTGCCGAGCTGAGCGAAGTCGGTACTCAGGATGACGTGTTCCGGACCCAGCTGCCGAATATCGTCGACAAACTTCGTGCACACTGCGTCGGAGTTGAGCGCAAAACAGGATGTTCTGCCTCATTGTATTTGCTCCGAAGACAAGATCCGGAGAGGGCATTGATTACTTTCCGCTCTGTTTGTTATGGATTACAACTGCAATTTGCGCATGACTTACTGTTGCCAACCAAACCCTGCAACCTTGTGTCCCATCAGCGATTCGTGAAACAACACTGCCGCGTGTCCCGCACTGTCTTTCGCGGCACCAAAACATACATGCAGCGGCAGCAGATGTTCTTCGCGCGGATGACAGAAGCGCGCATGCGGCGCGGCATCCCAATGTTCCAGCGCCTGCTGTTGTGCCAGGCGTGGCGAGCCGGGATCGCTGAGTGTTGTCACAAGCCACGCATCAAACTGATCGCTGGCTGCGCGGTATTGCGGCTGCTCACCGGCAAATATTGCCTGCAGGTTATGGAACGACATGCCTGATCCGATGATCATAATGTTCTGCGCGCGCAACGGTGCGAGACATTCACCGAGACGAATATGCTCGGCGGCATTCAAACCCTTGATCAGCGAAAGCTGGATACACGGAATGTCTGCTTCAGGATAAAGCAACATCATCGGCACGAACATGCCGTGGTCGAAACCGCGGTCGTTGACAAACTTGCAGTCGAAGCCGCCAGCCTTGACCAGCGCCTTCACCTGCTGCGCAAGTTGCGGTTGGCCTGGTGCCGGATAACGATAACGATAGGTTTCGGGAGGGAAGCCGTAATAGTCGAACAGCAATGATGGATTCGGATCGGCAAGCACACTCGGCACTGCCGTTTCCCAATGCCCACTGATCAGGACGATGGAATCCGGTTTGGCATAATGGGCGGGCAGCGTTTGCAGAAAATGGATCAGGCTCTGGTGCGCAGGATCCCCCAGCAGGGGCATGGGGCCGCCGCCATGAGGCAGAAACAAAACAGGTGCAAGACTCGTCATCAACTACTTCCCCGGGCAGCCAACACTGGCTGACAACAATATGTGCCGCTCTTCATCGGCTCACCGCCAATGTTGGCGCGAACGGGCTTAGAGCTAAAACGCGGCTTTCTTTTCCTCATAGTCTCATCCACGGCTATTTGCAGCAATCGCAATTATCCCGCGACTGCACTGCAGCTTTCCTGGCACACACAAACCTGCTTTGCATAATTCAGAAATTGCTACTTCGTCAACACCACGCGGGGGTGATCGGGTGGTGCTCCAGACACTCGAGAACACCAGGCTGACCTACCATTTTTTCTTCAGTGGGGTACACTTGGGCCGCCCTCACCTATCCCCAAAAAAACAAAATCAAGGAGTTCTAAATGCTGAAGACACACATGGCTGTTTGGGCTTTTGCCGCTGGTTTATTGAGTAGCACTGCAGTTAACGCAGAAGGTGAGGCCGGTATCATCAGCCTGCGCGGCCAGGGCCATTTCTATGTGGGCCTAGATGTAAGCGAACCCGATGCCACTGGTGCCGTCACCATCAAAAACCAGATGTATGTCGGCTTTCAGTTACCTGCCGAAAAATTACATCCCTATCCGCTAATCCTCATCCATGGTGGTGGTGGTCAGGCAACCGACTGGTTCAGTACACCTGATGGCCGCGATGGCTGGCTCGACTATTTTGTGGCGGCCGGCTTCGATGTGTATTTCATCGACCGTCCCGGCCTTGGCCGCTCACCTGCCAACAATGCCTATGGTGAGCTAGGCGCACCGCCGACTTCTGCGATCATCACGCGCCTGGCCAACGCCAAACACTGGCCAGGCGATTCGAGCAATCACACAGATCCTGCAATCCTGGCCTGGCTGGCAAGTTCGACACCCGGGCCGTACGCCGGCAATACAGTTGCGGCGGAAGACATCAGCGAGTTGCTAGATAAAACCGGCCCGGCGATTCTCATCACCCAATCTGCCGGTGGTGTTTCCGGCTGGTGGGCAACCGACCTGAATCCAGCGAATGTCGCCGGTGTCATTGCCGTTGAACCTGCAGGCGCCAATCCACTCGGCAACGATGTGCGCGGCGGCCTGACTTTCGCACCAGAACTGGCGGCAGACTTTGCTCCGGTCAAGGATGCCGATGGTTG
>CAIYIP010000527.1 GCA_903926285.1 uncultured Gammaproteobacteria bacterium | reverse complement strand
TGTTGTCTTTAATAGCTATAGAATCCAAATCGTGAACTTCAATGATCCGGCTCCTAATCCGTGAGTTGTCGGTGCCGTGGTAATGATGGATAACCTCGCAAGATTGGCGCTCGATTTTGACACGCTGGTTACTGTGCATGCGCCGGATCTGGATGCGCCGATCACCAAGGCCTCGGTGCTTTCATCGCTCGGTCGCAGCGAGTCAGTTTTTAGATCAATCTGCTGGAACAAGAGCGAGCATCTGTTCGTCCTTGTTATTCTGCTTCCTTGCTCTGATTTAATTAACGCGCTGGAGAGCAAAACCGGTGGTCTGTCGCCAATGATTTTGCGAAATTGTTTTCGCTAAATAGTTATTGAAGATTAGTCGTTGATGCTTTTTTATTCGTGTTGCATTTATGCAACGATGCTTTTTTGAAAAACCGGCTTTATCCCGAAAAAACAGGTCCAATTGCCAATCGAGCCGAACCGACAGGTTCTGATTTAATGTCGCTTAATCAAACAATCGCAAGTCTGGGAGTACATTCTGAACCTATTGTGAAAATACAGCGCAAAGGGTTGGATAGCGCAGCATAACTTGTAATACTTGGAGTGATGACAGATGAGTTGCGGTTGCGCGCTTGAACAGCATAATTCCAGCTCTGAATAAACCTGATTCACACCTTAATAAAATCCCTTCTGGATGTTTACTATGAGAAAAAGCTCCACCTTTGCCAGTTTGTCAGGTAGCGCACTTGTGTTGTTGTCGTTGTTCGTAACACCAGCCTTTGCGCATCATCCCATCCTCGCAAAGTTTGATGTTGCCCGTCCGCTGACGCTCACGGGCAGAGTGACTGAAATCGACTGGGCCAATCCGCATGTACATGTGTTCATTAATGTCGATGGCGGTGATGGCAAGTCCGTCAACTGGGCAATAGAACTTGCAAGTACGATAGAGCTGCAAGGGAGCGGCTGGCGTCCGGATGTTATCAAGGTAGGCGACACTATCACCGTTGAAGGCCTTGCCGCACGGAATGGCAGTGAGCAGATCTGGGGCAGCAACGTTGAGCGCACCAATGGCGAGCAAATATTTACAGTAGACGATGATGTATTTGCAAAACAACTCGTCAAACCTGCGCAGGGTGAGTTGCCGCGCTGGCCCGACAATCAACCGCGCCTCGGCCCGCCTCCTGGTGCCACCGGTTATTGGGCACTGCCCAGTAAAATGGGCCTTGTTGAAGATGGCGTCGAAGTTGCAATGGACGAACATGGCATTCTCGCCAACATCGCCGATGCGCCGAAAGTTGCACCGTTCCAGGATTGGGCAAAAGATTTGTATGTACTGCGTCAGAGCGCAAGCTTGCGCGACGATCCTTCCTTTCTGTATTGCATACCACCGGCTGGTCCGCGTCAGTTTCAAAATCAGTTCGGCTTCCAGTTTGTCGAGCAGCGCGAACGTGACCGCATTTTTATTCTGCATGCAGGCGGGAATGGCAACTGGCGCCAGATTCACACCGATGGCCGCGACCAGGTAGGCCAGGTATCGGGCGATGACAACAATCCGCTGTTTTTCGGCCGCTCAGTAGCGACTTGGGAAGGTGATACGCTGGTGGTCGACAGCAAGGGCTTCAACGAAGGTTTCTGGTTTTCCAACGGCGGTTTGCCACACACCGCGCAGTTGCATGTGATCGAGCGTTTCACGCGCGAAGACATCAACACCTTGCGTATAGACGTGACTGTTGATGATCCGGGTGCCTATAGCAGAACATGGACAAGCAGCTGGACCATGCAGTGGATCGATGGCAAGGAATTGCCCGAATATTATTGCCAGGACAACAGGCCCTGATTCGCAGCAAAGTCGGCTGCCCGTGAAAGCAGCACCTTAATCAGTAGAGAACTTCAGGAAGGGAGAGAACACGTGGAAAACAAGTTCAAGCAAACATTGGCGACTCTGGCACTTGTGCCCTTGTTCGTACTGTCCAGCATTCCGGCTTTTGCTGCCGATGCGCCAGCTGCCGAAGTGGTGCCTGCACTGCCGGCGCCGCGCCATGCCGATGGTCGCATGAATTTTGGTCCACCTGACGGTGAGCAAGGTTTCTGGGCGCGCCGCACGGCGAACCTTGTCATCAATCCGGATTCGTATGAAGCGCGCGCAACACTGCGTTCACCGATTCATATCAACGACGTGCCGCTGCAACCCTGGGCGCGTGCGCTGACCAATTTCCGCCATACCGTATATCTTGCCAGTGAGCCTTACACACGCTGCAAGCCGGCCGGTGGTCCGCGCCAGATCATGTCGCCTTATGGCTTCGAGATTATTGATATGCCCGAACTGAAACGGGTTTACATCATGACTATTTCCAACGCGATGACTTATCGCATCATCTACATGGATGGTCGTGAGCATCCTGCCGACCTGCTGCCCAGCTATTTTGGCCACTCCGTTGGTCATTGGGAAGGCGACACGCTGGTGGTCGACACCGTTGGCATGAACGAAAGTTCGTGGATGAGCCGCGATGGCCTGCCGAGCACCGACAAATTGCACCTGACCGAAAGTTTTACGCGCCAGGATATGGATACGTTGCTATATAACGTGGTGATTGATGATCCGGGTGCTTACACCGCACCCTGGAAGAGTGGCTTTATTGTCGGCTGGTCCGGAGGCAATGAAATGTTCGAATATGTGTGCCAGGAAAACAACCTGTCGCCCGAATCGATGCTTGGTGAAGGTCGTATGAGTTCGATTGTTCCTTGATGCGTTTGTTGCAGGCCTTGCTGTACCGGCAGGTGAAAAAAATAACAATTTGTCTAACAGTTGCGGGAGTTGAGAATGTTTAAATCAGGTAGAGCTTTGCTGCTGGCGGTTGTGACCTTGTTGTCTGCGGGGGCGGTTTTTACTACTGCTGTTTTCAGCACACAGGCAGTGGCGCAGGAAGGCCATCCGCTGGTTGGCACGTGGCAGGGTGACTGGGGCCCTTCGGCAGAGGATCGCAATTTTCTGACGGTCATCATGACGTGGGACGGCAAAGCCATAACTGGCCTGGTCAATCCGGGTCCTGATTCAAGCCAACTGCAGGCAGTTAAACTCGACTCTTCCACCTGGTCTGTGACTATCGAAACTGATCTAAAGGATGATGCCGGCCAGGCGCATCACCTGAAGGCCGAAGGCAAACTTGAAAATATCGGCACCCAAACCCGCTCCCTTAACGGCACTTGGGAAGACGGGCAGGGTAAAGGCACATTTACGTTGACCCGGCAGAGTGGTGCTTGAGTTACAACAGGAACTGCTCCGAATAGCACTGATCTCATGGCTTCTCCATGAAAGTGCAGGGGAATCGTTCGCATGGATGCGAACGTAAGCTACATGGATGTACTTGCGCGGTCCCCGGAATCTTCATGG
>CAIYIP010000526.1 GCA_903926285.1 uncultured Gammaproteobacteria bacterium | reverse complement strand
CTCCGAATATGCTCACGGCGCAATTGTTCAATCCTGAATCGCAGCAGAATGGTAATAAAGGCTGACGAAGAACCATGGCCGGAAACATCGGCAATGTAGAAGAGAGTCTTGTGACTGGAAACCGGTTTGTAGTCCACGGTATCGCCACTCAGGTACAGCGAAGGCAGCACCCTGTGATTGAACTTGAATGCGCCAATGACTTGGGGCGGATGCGGCAGCATGTTGATTTGTACATGGCGACCGGCCTGTTGATCCTGCTTGAAGATTTCAATGCGTTGTTCCATCTCCGCATTAATAAGTTCCAGCTTCTTGCGGATGCGACTGTTTTCTTCAATGAGCCGGGCGCGTTTCAAACTGTTATTGATGGCATGTTCGAGAATGGCGCCATCGACAATAGGGAGCGTAAGGTAGTCGCTCACGCCCAGACGCAAAGCAACCAGCAGATCATCAGTATTGCCGCGGTTAGCCATGACAATAATGGGAAGGTCAGGAGCTAATTCAAACAATTGTTGAAGGGTGCTGAAACTATCGGCTTCTGGCAGATGGATATTGATGATGACGAGATCGGGACTGGCGGAATGGAAACGTTCAATACCCTGCTCAGGATTATCAGCCAATACTACGCGACAGGAAATATTGCTCAGAGCAGCCGTAATTGAACCACGCACCACTACATCATTGTCTATGACCAGTATGGTTAGTTCTTTTGCGGCGAATTTTCCGGAGATCATGCGGTAATCTGTTTGTTACATCTGTCGTCTTGTACAGATGATTGGCGACTGTTCAGAATTGGTGCGAACCTTACTCTGCTCTTATGTTTTCTTCAACCAGAACTCATGATAAATCAATGCACTTGCTAAAAAATTAACCCGCCCTGAATGCAGTCTTCGCACCTTAAGCAACCAGATCAAGCCAGTATTTCTGCAAGCGTTTTTCAGAGACAGGAACCCGGGTCCCGAGGGCTTGCGCAAATAACGACACCCGGAACTCTTCGAGCAACCAGCGATAATCATCCAGGCCTTCATGCTCAAGTTCATGTTTGTCCTGATATTGCCTGCGTTCGTTATATTGCTGCCATAGCCGGGACACCAGCCTCGTGTGTTCCTGATCTTTCGTGGCCTGCATGGGATATTTTTCCAGCCTGCTGAGTATTGCCTGCAAATAACGCGGGAACTGCTGCAGTTGCAGCCAGGGGCTGGACTGTAAAAAATTCCTGTGCGCCAGATGCTCAAGCTGCTGACCAACATCCTGTTGCAGGGCCAGCTCCTGCACGCCGGAAAATTTCTGCTGCAACAGTTTGAGAATCTCATGGCGCAGAGTCACGATTTTGTATACAAGGTCCTGCAGCCTGGTTGCGACATCAATCACTTCAGGGCGGTATTTATCCAGCAAGGCCGTGAAGGCTGGCTGGTCCCGCGGCAAGGTCTCATCAAGTTTAAATGCAATTGCATAGGCACGCTTTATCAACTGGTCCAGCAACACGTCACGTTTACCCAGGCTGCTGAGCTGAATTAGCCTGGCCGGATCCTGTAACAGTTCTTTTTGCAGATAACGCACCTGCTGCTTGCTCGCAAGCATGAGCAGACGCACAACGCCACTTCGGGTTACCAATCGGGCCTTGTATTCGGTGTCCAACAAACAGAGGTCTACGCTTTCACCTTTATCTATCAAAGCCGGGTAGGCCTTGATGGTAATTTTGCCGCTGCCGAGTTCATGCACCAATGGCAACGCGCCGAAATCCCATTGGGTCAGCCCCTGTTTTTCCAGGGTACCACTTGCAGCCTTGCTGATGCTGGCTTGCACTGTACCGCTGAACTGTTCCCGCAGCGCGAGTAAATCGCGCCCTCCTCCCAGCATCTTGCCTGCGTCGTCCAGCACCCGAATATTCATGCGCAGATGTTCCGGTAATTCAACGGGGTTCCAGCTATCGAGCGGAATCTGCACCCCGGTCTGCCGCAGCAACTGCCGTGCAAGTGCCTGTTGCAGGCTGCCATCCTTTTGCTCGAGCAGCGGCAACACCTTATTAACAACATCGGGCACTGGCACAAAATTCTTGCGTAACTGCTTGGGGAGACCCTTGATGAGAGCTATACATTTTTCGCGCAGCAAACCCGGTACGAGCCAGTCGAGTTCATCTGCCTTCAGTTGTTTGAGAACGGATACGGGGACTTCGACCGATACCCCATCCTGGTCCTTGCCGGGATCAAAGGTATATTGCAGTTGCAAAGCCATGTCGCTGGTTTGAATGTGCTGCGGAAATTGCTGCAGATCCTGCGCACTGACTTCTGCGTTCATTACGTAAGCTTCAGTGAGGAACAGCTCTTTGGTCTGGGCTTTGGCCAAACCAAAGTACCAGCGTTCGAGACTGGCCACATCGACAACTGTGGCGGGTAGCAGCTTGTCGTAGAAAGCATAAATATGGCTTTCATCCACGAGAATATCGCGCCTGCGCGTGCGTTCTTCGAGATTACTGATACTCGCGATAAGCTGGATATTGGCATGATAGAAAGGCGCGCGTGTCTTGACCTGCATGCCCACCAAGGCTTCGCGGATAAAAATTTCACGGCTGATTACCGGATCAATCGGGGCAAAGGCAACCCGGCGCTTTTCCACGAGCGCAAGCCCGTAGAGCAATACTCTTTCGAAGGCCAGCACCTGGCCACGTTTCTGCTCCCAATGCGGTTCGGAATATTCCTTGCGTATGAGATGCGCGGCAAGTGCTTCGATCCATTCCGGTTCGACCTTCGCATTCATACGCGCATACAGTTGCGTGGTTTCTACGAGTTCCGCAGAAACGAGCCACTTGTAATTTTTCTTGTGCAGCGTAGAGCCAGGAAACAACACGTATTTACGACTGCGTGCGCCCAGATAAGTACCGTCCTCAAGCCGGTTTGCAGCCTGGCTCAGAAACCCGGACAGCAATGCCATGTGTACTTGCTCATACGTTGAAGGCAGAGGATTCAACTTCAGTTTCAGCTCATGGCACATCAACAAAAGTTGCCGATGTACTTCGCGCCATTCCCGCATGCGCATCCATGACAGGAAATTTTTCAGGCAGAATTTGCGCATCGCATTGCTGCCCAACTCCTGGCGCTGCTCCTCATGAAACTGCCAAAGATTAATGAAGGCCTGGAAATCAGATTCCGGGTGCCAGAAGCGCCGATGCGCTTCATCGGCTGCCTGCTGCTTGTCGAGTGGCCGTTCGCGTGGATCCTGGATACTGAGCGCACTCACAATGATCAGGATTTCTGTTAAACAATTACGCTGCGCGGCTTCCAGAAGAACCCGGGCCAGACGCGGGTCAACCGGAAACGCTGCCATCTCCTTGCCACAAGTCAGCAATTTACCTTCATCATTTACGGCCTGCAATTCTTCCAGCAGTTTGAAGCCATCACGCACTGCGCGCGACTCAGGCACTTCGATAAACGGAAACTTTTCTATGTCGCCGAGCTTAAGTGCCAGCATCTGCAGAATGACGGAGGCCAGGTTAGTTCGTGTAATTTCAGTGTCAGTAAATAACGGACGGCTGACAAAATCAGTCTCGCTGTAGAGCCGGATGCAAACACCGGGACCAAGGCGCCCACAGCGCCCTGCGCGTTGATTGGCACTGGCCTGCGATATTGGTTCTATTGGCAAACGCTGGATCTTGCTGCGTACGCTGTAGCGGCTAATACGTGCAAGACCGCTGTCGATCACATAACCGATGCCGGGCACAGTCAGCGAAGTTTCCGCAACGTTGGTCGTTAACACGATGCGCCTGCCTGCATGCGACTGAAACACACGCTGCTGCTCGTTGTTGCTCAAGCGCGCATAAAGCGGCAGGATTTCCAGATTGGGCACTTGCTGCTTGCGAAATACTTCCGCGACTTCACGGATCTCCTTTTCGCCACTCAAAAATACCAGCACATCGCGATGGGACGGCCGGTGCTTGCGCTCCAGTTGCTGGATTTCCTCAAACGCGCCTAGCACTTGTTCCGGTAATTCGGCATCACCCTCCTGCTCCACTTGTGGGCGATAACGGATTTCCACCGGATAAGTACGGCCAGAAACCTCGACAATAGGCGCGTGGTTAAAATGCGCGGAAAATTTTTCTACATCGATGGTGGCCGAAGTGATCAGCAATTTGAGATCAGGACGTTTTGGCAGCAGCCGATGCAGATAGCCGAGCAGGAAATCGATGTTGAGCGAACGTTCGTGGGCTTCGTCGATGATGATGGTGTCGTAGCGATTCAGCCAGGGATCATTCTGCGTTTCGGCCAGCAGGATGCCATCGGTCATGAGTTTTATCAGCGTGCGTTCCGAACTGTTATCAGCAAAACGCACCTGGAAACCAACTTCTTCGCCTTCCTTTACTCCCAGCTCTTCCGCGATGCGGGTTGCAACTGTGCGCGCTGCCAGGCGCCGTGGTTGTGTATGGCCAATCATGCCAGAGATACCACGGCCGATATCAAGGCAGATTTTGGGCAGCTGCGTGGTTTTGCCCGAACCGGTTTCACCGGCGATGATCAGGACTTGATGTTGCTGCAGGGCTTGTTTGATGTCGTCTACGCGCGTAGTGACCGGCAAGGATTCCGGGTAAACAACGCGGGGTACTGCTTGCTGACGCATACGGTACTGGGCGACTGACTTCTCGATGCGCTGCGCCAGCGCTGCTGTCTGCTGCTGGACTTTTTGCTGGGCTAGGAGATCATCACCCTGACCGTCCCGACATTTACGCTGCAGCTGGCGCAAAGACTGCAGCAACGGCAATTTGTCGCGCAACATGCAAGTGTCCAGCATGCTGTACAGGTTATTGAGAACTTTAAGACTCATCAGGTTTTTCTTATCACTGCTATCAAAGCCCCATGATTGGGATTTGCTTCCTGGTATGAAAGTATTTTTCCCTGCTGCTGGTAGTGGTGCAGTTGTCCCAGCACTTGTTGACGAATCTGGCCGCCCCCGACAATCACGCGAAATTCCTTGTAGTAGCCCGACCATGCACTGAGCAGGACGACATCCAGTTTCTGTAAAGCCTTGGCGATGGTTTCATGCTGATGGGCGATGTCCTGCGTCAAGCATGTACCCATGCTTTGTTGGTAGACGTCGTCATCACACTTGACGCAAACCTGCCTTGGTGGAATTTCGTCCAGATGCAGAGGGGTAATTGCCACCGCCATACCGCAGTTAAGACACTGGCGTTGCTGGGCTTTCATGCAGTCCATACTTTGTATTGCTATCGGGCGGTTATTATAGAGTAAGAAAGGCCAGGATCTCAGCCAGAAATTGCCCTGGATATTTAACAGCCGCACAAACGCAATTCCTTAACCACAGTATTGTTGCGACGGATCAGTTCCCCGGGCAATTTCACCGCAAGCTATTTCATCGCTTGATGATAAACTGGGTCTTTAGCTGAATTACGGTACCCATGGAAATCTTTATCCTTTTAGGGCTCATTCTTATTAATGGCCTCTTTGCGATGTCGGAAATCGCCATCGTCACCGCCAAAAAATCCCGGCTGACGCGCCTGGCATCACTTGGCAGCAGCTCGGCCAAATCAGCCCTCAAGCTGGCAGAAGATCCTACCCATTTCCTGTCGACAGTGCAGATTGGCATAACTTCCATCGGCATCATGAATGGTATCTTCGGCGAATCCATTCTGGCGGGGCCATTCGCCTTATGGCTGCAAACACTCGGCGTGTCGGAAAAGTTCAGCGACAACTTTTCCACCACGCTGGTTGTTGTTGTCATCACTTACCTGTCGATAGTAGTAGGTGAACTTGTACCCAAGCGCATAGGCCAGGTGAGTGCCGAACGTCTGGCCTGTGCCCTCGCCAAACCCATGCAGCTACTGGCGACAATCACGAAACCCTTTGTATACATATTGTCTGCTTCGACACGTTTGATTATGCGTATCTTCGGTTTCAGGCAAACCCAGGACCACAATGTTACGGAAGAAGACATCCATGCGATGCTTCAGGAAGGCTCCAATTCCGGTGTGATCGAAGCGCAGGAGCACACCATGGTAAAAAACGTCCTGCGCCTGGAAGGACGCACGATTACTTCCCTTATGGTGCCGCGCACGGACATAGTGTTTCTTGATGTTGCGCTACCCCTCGAAGAGAACTACAAGCGCGTCATGCAATCACCACACTCGCGTTTTCCCGTATGTGAAAACAACAGCGACAATCTGCTGGGCGTAGTCAGCGCCAAGGAACTGCTCGCGGAAGCCATTAGAGGCAGCCAGGTGGATCTCGCATCCATGGCCCAACCCTGCCATGTTGTGCCTGAATCCCTGATGGGAATGGAGCTGCTCGATTTTTTCCGCTCATCACACAGCCAGATGGTGTTTGTGGTAGATGAATATGGCGATCTGAGAGGCCTCGTGACACTCCAGGATTTACTGGAAGCCCTTACTGGCGAATTCTTGGAACATAATGAAGAAGATGCATACATAGTGCGTCGTGATGATGGTTCCTTCCTGCTCGATGGCATGCTGCCAATCGTTGATCTCAAGGATTGCTTGCAAATTGACAAGCTTCCCGATGAAGGTGACTATCAAACACTGAACGGCTTGATCATGCTGCTGATGGGCAAGCTGCCTTCGACTGGAGAAAAGGTTTGCATCAAAAACTGGAAGCTTGAAATTGTGGATATGGACGGTCGCAGAATAGACAAGGTATTAGCTATGAAACAGCCAGAGCCCGGCATTGATGACGGTTAATCGTTAACTAAAATCTACCGATGTAAACAACGAACCCTCGCGATTCCTTTCCACTCCGATGTTTCTCACTCAAGAAACATCCCTGAATTCACCCTCCAATTTAAAGCGACTCGAAGTCACGCAGACTTCCAGTCGGGCCAAGCGTGCCTGCAGCTTGATCAACCTTGAAACTCCCTGCGTTTAGAAAACTGGTCTTCCTGAAAGTCACGTTGTCCCCTGGAATCTGCGCCAGCCCAAAAATTCGCTATGCCCTGTTCAGCTTCAGTGACGGACCTTGAGGAGCGCCTGGCTTTCCTTGCATCACGTGCACAACCCGCACAATATAACCAAGGAACCCGGTCGCGAATATTTTTCGGACTTCACTAAAAGTGCGCCACTTGCCATGCTGGAATATGAGTGGCCAGGCAACCTCCGCGAACTGCAAACTGTTGTAGAACGGGTGTGTGTACCAATGTGAGGATCCGGACCAGCGTGTGAAGGAAATTATCGTCGATCCCTTCGCCTCACCTTACCAGCCTGTGACAAAAACCTGCAAAGCCATCACTCCTTTGGCAGAGCAGTTACCACCGATGCCTATGCATGAAGAAGCCCTCATCAGTTCGCTGGGTTTCAAACAGCATCTGCAGGATTACCAACAACCCCTACTTCGGGATGCGCTCAAACAATGCCAGTTCAATCGACGCAAGGCAGCCAAACGGCTGGATTTAACATATGAACAGCCGCGTGGTTACCTGCGTAAATATGAATTGCTCAACGGCAAGGAATAATGCCTCGCGCCATTTGCGCAACAGCAGTTGCAAGGGATGACGGTGTTTGCAGTGAACGTGCGTCCCCCGGAATGGCGACACACACTGACTATAGACGCCTAAAGATGCCTAAAGATACCTAATCGAAGAAGCGGAAATCTTCAGTATTTATAAGAGCGAAACGTTGACTGATGGGACTTGCTTCAAGAGCCAGATAACGTCGTAACGCCTTGTGCACGTGTGCGGGCTTGATTGTCACTCCTTTGATGTTGTCCTGTACCAGCGTGGAAGGGTTAATTCTGAGCGCATTATGACCGCCATCCGTTTTGCCCAGCATCCGATTGGCATAACGCGCATCTTTTTCCATAACAATCGTACTGCCGATGGGCCAGTGATCTTTGCCCTGGGAAGCATTGAAATAAGGTGTGCGACCAAAATCACTGCCGATTACCAGCACGATGCGCTCAGCCAGGCCGAGCTCCACGGCGAGCATCCATAAATAATCTATTGCGTCGGTAACATTGGCCAGATGTTTGGCATGGAGATCCTCATGGTTATTGTGCGTATCAAATCCGCTTTCAAATAGATCCGCCGCCACCGACACACCTGATTTAAATGCAAGCAACGATAACTGTATTTGCTGATGGAGATTGCTAATCTTGCCGGCAACCATGCGTATACCTTGCAACTTGTCTTCAGCAGGGATGTAACGGGCGAATTCCGCAATCGCATCAGTTTTGGTCAATGCATCAAGATATGACAGCCGACTACTGCGATTACCGGCAAGCGCATTTGCCGTATTCACCTGCGCTGCAAGTGTGGATTTTTGCAGCGCCATTACCCGCTCAAGATCACTTGTCTCCACATAGTGCAGCGACTGATTCCTCGACACTGAATTTGGCATGACTATGTTTTGCAATAATCGAGGATTAGTGGCATTGGTTGTTGAAACTATACCTTGCGTCGCACCAAAACCGCCAAAATTGAGATACGTCATGGGCATCTGCGGCGCTTTGACGGCCGAAAACAACGCAGTGAGCGATGGTAGTCCTTCCGCATTGCGGCCACTCCAGTTGTTCACAACGCCGACTGAATGCGAGTTCGTTTGCGCGTCAACTCCGTTAATTACCAGCATGTGGCGATAATATTTGGCGAAAAAACGCGCGTTATCAGCGAACGGAGCGTACTGCAGGTTGCCTGCAGTCCGGATCTCCTGGGTACGTGCCCAGCGATTAATTTCCCGCTCGCCGACCACATTGGTTTTGGGATCAGCAAAACTGGTCACATCGACACCACCATCCAGTTGCAGTGAAACCAGAAATTTTCCCTGGTATACCCCCTGGGTTTGGGCGAACACTGCAGATGGCAGCGCGGCTGCTCCAGAAGCAAACACAAGCTGTTGTAAAAAATGGCGACGTTGCTGATTCAATTTTGGAACTCCGCCTTACTCGTATAAATAATTATAGTGAGTCATGTAGTAGGTCATTATGACAACCCACGTTTGTTTCATGTAGAACGGGTCAGTTGCCATTGCGTGCAGCCATGAATTGATATTCGCAAAGTCGTAGTGATACCGCTGATAACCTTCTGCGGATGTCAGCAAAATGCGGGCCTGCCCAGGGTAACCAACATAGTCCGCATAATCAGGGTCGGTGCTCCACTCATTGCAGGAGTTGTCAGCCTGATACAGGTTCTTGTTGAGCGTACTGTTGCGCTTTGCTTCCCACGTTTGCAGCAATAAATCATACAGTGCATTTATTTCCAGCGAGTCGCCAGCAACAGCCTGCCCCAATAGAAGTTGATGGAGTTGTACGAGTTTGTTACGTATCAGCAAAGCACCATGCGCGGTTGACGGAGTAATACTTTCATCAATGCCATTAAACAACTTGCGCTGCGCATCACTCAAAATAAATTCAGCCATGACAATTGGACATACACTTTCGAGCGCATGCGTTTGTGCAACTGCACTCATGAGCGGCGTTATGACTCTTGTTCTGCTCACCACCCCCTCGCTGTCGATGCCGCCATAAAGCAAGCGATAAGCGTTTTCCAGACCGGTATTGGTGAAACCGAGAACCAGGTCTTCATTTCCGTTCCAGTTAAAACCGGTCAGCATTTGGGTCTTTCTGCCCAGCTGTTCCGGTGTGAGAAGTCTCTCATTGCCCAAACCCGCCAATTGATGCGAGCGCATTTGTACGGAGTTTACCTTCGCGGGATCGATAGTCTCCGCTCGGAACCATGCACTGAGCAACAGGTCAGTCAGCAAAACTTTTACGTTAAACCCCGAGTCCACAAAACCAGTGGCAAGGGAATTGATCGTCGCTTCCTGCGCTTCGTACGCCGAAAGCATAGGCAGATAGTCGGAATCAGTAGCAACTTCCGGCGGCTTCAGCAATTCCCTGCCAATGATGGCTGGCCACCAGAAACGTACCGTGGCAGTCGCAAAACGTTTATCGGTAACAATATGATTTGCCAGCCAGCGCAGCGAACCCGGAGATTGCGGAGCAACCAGTTGGTTGAAACCAGGCACACGCATGTCCCGGTACCAGGTGTCGCCTGGTTGATAAAGGGCACCGGCGTTTTTCTGGTTGACGTAAATGTTGTCGAGAGAATCAAGGCCACCGAGGCGGATTTTGTAAAAACCACCAAAGCCAAAATCCTGGAATGCGCCGGCAACCGGATCCATGATTTCATGAC
Source organism: uncultured Gammaproteobacteria bacterium (assembly GCA_903926285.1). Lineage (GTDB taxonomy): Bacteria > Pseudomonadota > Gammaproteobacteria > Pseudomonadales > Pseudohongiellaceae > CAILUG01. The sequence continues at coordinate 6,039 of CAIYIP010000526.1, read as the reverse complement.
ACACCATACAACTCGGATTGTTCAGCGTGGGATTGTTGGTATCTGTCAGCGCTGCAGGATCTGTCGTGCGCTGTGCTGACTGCTCAATATCAACACCCAGGAAATTATAGAAAGTCCAACGTGCACGTGCGCGATTGCGATTTGTGGTTGTGGAGGGATAGCGCGCCAGAAAGCCCAGGTCATTGAGTATTCCTGTATGCGGATACGAGGTTCGCAGATTGCCAGGATCGACTACCTTCTGGAACGTAAAACCGGGCTGAGGTTCGCGCTTCATTGACTCATCCTGCCGGTAGTAACCCAGTATCTTTCCAGGCTGAAATTCAGCAGGTTTGTCAGAAGCAAAGCTGGCGGTACCTTGCGCCGCCTGATTCATGTATGGATTCATCATGACGTAGTCCGCCGTGAGAATTTCCGAATAAGGTTTGTCTTTCTCCACTACCGAAGCAATCAACTCGAGCGCAGACTCGCGCATGTTGTAATCAAGCCCAGTGGCATACTGCCTGACCACCGCAGTCTTCCCTGTAGTCATGCCCATGCGTTCGAGTTCCGTATATTTACTTGAAAATGCAGGGAAGCACTGTGGGCATTCAGCTAGCGGATTAAAAATCGGGATCCCCCGGATCAGCAAGCGGTCGTTCGCAGCATCCTTCAAAAAAGCATGGAAGTTTTCGCCCTGCATTAAATTGCGCAAGACGGTACGCAACGTTTGGTAGTGGCCACTTGCTACTGCACTCTGCTCTTCTACTGTGGGAGCCCGACCGGCGAGCAGCATGGCTGCGCGGCGCAGGGTTTTCGTATTGTTCTGAAAATTGACGCCAGTAAAAAACATGGCAACAGAATCAGGTGTAGCAATACCTCCACCACCGCCGCCTCCTTCGAGCATCACCAGAAAATCTGCCATACTCTTGTAGTCACTACTGCCCAGTGGTAACTGGATGCCCCCCGCATGACCGTTGCCCCCACTCACCTTCGACAGGATGTAGTTGTACGCATCGGGTTTTTTGCCAAAAAAAGCTTTGAAGATATCGAAATTTTCCCAGCTCAGGTTGCTGTCATTGATAAAGATCAGTTCGGTCCTGCCGTCAGCAATTCCGCCTTTGACATGGCACAAAACGCATCTTTTGAGCACCATATTGTCAAACAGTGCGTCTTCAAAATGGGACAACACATCGACAGCACCCGCTACATTAAACGTTAACGGTGCCGACGTATAAACCAGGCTCCGACCATCACCTGGCAAATAGGCAACAAAGATGGCATGTGTGCCCGCCGTGGCGATTTTACCTTTGTAGGCATCAATGACCAGGGTTGACGTCAGCGTGACATTTTCAAGTGCTGGTACAAGCTCGGCCGGTTTGAAGCTCCACGGTACAAAAATCCCGCTGCTTGTTCGCATGAAAAAGCTGTTGCCAATGTTTTCAACAATAAAAATATCACCCGTCATCCCGACGTGAGCTGGATCAGGCGTTATGGAAGCCCGAATGAGGAGGTTATCGTTGGTATTGGCCGTGGCGCGAAAACTCTGGCCGTTATCAAGCGAAAGTCCGGCGCTGAAACGGGCAGAATAAACCTTGCCATCCAGACTTTTCGAGGGCAATACGGTCATACCTTGATCGGCGGCATTTGCCAGTGAACAAAGACATGCAAAAATGAACGCAGCGGGAATCAGCAGTGCGCGTAACGTAGACCATGCCCCCATCAAACAGACCTATTTTATTTTTAATAACTACGCAGGCTAGGCTAACCTAACTCAAAGCGGGGAAAAACACTTTTTAACGGTTTTGGCAAAGGTATTTGTATAGATTTTGTAACGCTGGGTGAGGTCTTGCTTATGCACCAAAATGACCATTATCGATCCACTCGGCGCATTCTGACCCGGTACACAATGCTGAGCACGACAGCTGCTACCAGCATTCCCGCCATGGCCATGACCAAAGGAATCAATGCTCGAATCCCCGCGGTAGGATCAATAGTAACAGTGTCCATAGCAAACACGATGATTGCCGGTGCCATAATTTCCTGTTCAACCAGCACCCGCGTCGGCGTAAAAAAAATGGCAAGTAACCAGCATTCCAGTAGATAAGCCAGTTCACGCCACAGATAACGTCTGAACACCACCCACGCGATGATGCTCATGATTACGGCAGCAAGGCCGTAAAGTATCCAGGCAATCAGGTAATCACGCGCTTCCATCAGATCGACTCTCGTAAACAGGCCTGCGCATCATATCTGAGCAGGCACTCGTGAAAAATAGTATCAGGCTAGAGCTATCCGTTCTATTACGGTTGAAAAAGTTTCATCCGCCACCGACAGATACAGGTGCCGCTCCGATATCGTGAGCGCGAGACGCATGCGCCGCTCGAGTTTTTTCACCACACTCCCAAGCCATTCCTTGTCGAGCGCATAAAGTTCTATTTCTGCTGCACGATGAATTTTTGCGCCGGTAAGCCGCGTTGCGAGCAGCACAGCATCCTTGTGGGAGTAAACCACAACACGAGGCGAAGCCTTGCTGGCTTTATGCAAACGAGCCGCATCTGGTGTACCAATTTCAATCCAGAGTAGCAGTTTGCCGGTGAGGTCCCTGAGTGCGATGGAGGGTTCATCAGGATCAGCAATACCACTGGAAAATGCCAGGCCTTCACTGTATTCGCAACAATAGGCCAACACCCGCGTCAGCATATAGTCGGCGGTTTCGGAAGGATGCCGCGCCACACGTAGTTCGAGTGTCTCGTAAACTCCGCGATCGGAATCAGCGAGGTCGATATTGAACAGATAAATGGTGGCACCAAGTGCCATGTTGTACCTCTCAAGTAGCGAAGAGAAACATCGGTATGAAAGAGTATTGCCTTGGCAAAACCGCTATTTCACCCAATGGACAATGTGTTCCTCAAGTCCATCTTCGTGGACAAATTCATCAGAAATCACTTTGCCTGTGATCGTGTTGTCGCTGGCGATCATGGCCTTGCGATCACCGGCTATAAGGGGATGCCAGATCGGCAGCCCCTTGCCTTCGGCGAGCACGCGATACGCACAGGTTGACGGCATGAAATACAGATTATCGAGCTCGCCTGGTTCCATGACCACACACGTGGGCACCAGTTTCTTGCGCTTGGTGTATACCGTGCAGCGACATTGCTTCTGCTCAAGGTAACGACAGACCACACGTGTGTAATACATCTCACCACTCGTGTCGTCTTCCAGTTTGTGCAGGCAGCATTTGCCGCAGCCATCACACAAGGATTCCCATTCGCTGCGAGTCATCTCTGACAAGGTTTTTTGTTCCCAGAACGGCAGTTCGCTCATCAGCCTATTCCCCCATCGTAAATACAGCAGGATGTATTTCGGGAGGCAACTGCATGTAGAAGCCTTTCGCTGCAATCGCTGCCAGTACTTCAGAAGCCTTAGCGCGCGCCAGCTTGCGCCCGGGAGTAAGTTTGATTGTCATGACTTCAGAGGTAGTGCCAAGACGCGCGAGCAATTCTTCGGGTAGCCGTGACAGCCCCTCGTCACGCTTCACATAAATATACATCTCGCGTTCGCGATTGCTGCGGTAGATCGTGCAAATCAGCGGCTTGTGGTCACTCATTTGGTTTTAATACCTCGGTGAGTTCCTGTAGCAACAGAGGACCACGCCAACCACGAAGTTCATCCGGAAGTTTTAGCTCTGTCTGGCCACCTTCATCCCGCTGGTGCTGCAGGGCATACAGCAAGGCCAGCAAAGTGCGCTTGCGCCCCAGCATTTCGTGTGGGATGTTCATTGCCACCGCTTTCTTCTCAATCAATTCCTGCGCATTTTTGAGGCGGGTTTTCTGTGTTGAAGTCAGTGGCCGTGGAATTGGGTCTGGGCTCTCTCCATCAGGCGAGGCGCCCACTTGCCGGATGACGTCGAGCACCATCTCACCTTCGTAGCGAATGAAGTTGTCACTCACGTCTTCAATCGTTGCGAGCTGGCTTTTGTTGCTGACCATCTCAGCCGCCATCGCAAATAAGGCATTGTCCTTGATGATCCAGCTGCGCGGCTTATCGCGTTTGCGTGCTCTTTGCTCACGCCATTCGGCCAGTAACTTCAGCGCCAGTAATTGCTCCGGCCCTAGCTGCCAGCCCGCCTTGAAATTATGGTAGTAGTCGGTGAAATCTTCAGTAAATTCGCATTCATATTGCTGCAGTATCCTTGCACAGTCTTCCTTCACCCAATGCTCCCTGCCCAAGGCCTGCAAAGCCCTGGTTTGCGACTGCCATGTGCGATACAGGAAAGCCACATCGAGAGCAGCATAGTCTAACTGCTCGGCAGTAAGAGGCCGCTGCAGCCAATCGGAACGGGTTTCAGCTTTCGGCAATTCAATGTCGAATTCTTTTTTGACAAGATTCTGGTAACTGAGCGAAATGCCTTCATTGAGAATCGAGCCCGCAATCTGCGTATCAAACACCGGAAACGGCAGTAGCTTAAGGAACGAAAAAAATACCAGCAGATCTTCAGAACACGAATGGAAAATTTTCACCAGGCCGGGTGCGAGCATGAGCTCACTGAAAGGCTGCCAGTTTTTAATCTGCAACGGATCAATAAGAGTTATTAACTTGTCGTCGGCAATCTGGATCAGGCCAACCTTGGGGTAAAACGTGCTCACGCGCATGAACTCTGTATCAAGCGCCAGAGCCTCGCCCTTTTGCCAGCGCAGGCAACACTCGGCCAAACCAGCATCAGAGTCGATCAGGGTAAAATTTACGGCTACTGGTATTTTGGCCAAGTCCACGAGTCTGTAATCCTGCTGGCTGGTACTGCGCCAGATATAGGGAGAAATTTATTTTTCGGTAGTCATCGCGTGGCGCCCGGCAAACGCATGCATCAAGGTGCTGCCGTCGATATATTCGAGCTCGCCACCAATCGGCACGCCATGGGCGATCCTGCTGACTTTCACGCCACGCTCCTGCAATATCGGCAATTTGAGCTGTTCGGCGATATACCAGGCCGTTGCTTCACCTTCTACCGTGGGATTGGTGGCGAGAATCACTTCCTTCACATCGTGCTGCACAACGCGGTTGACGAAGTTTCCAATGCCCAGGGTCTCAGGACCAATGCCATCAATCGGAGACAAATGTCCCATCAGCACATGATAAACACCACGATATGAAGCAGTTTGCTCAACAGCCATGACGTCGGCGGGTGTTTCGACCACACAAACAGTGGTCTGATCGCGTCCGGTATTCGCGCAGATATGGCACAGCGCATTTTCAGAAAGTGTACGGCACTGCTCGCAATGGCCAATACCATTCATGGCGGCAACCAGGGCAGCGGCCAACTTACGACCACCTTCGCGATCGCGCTCAAGAAAATGCAGCACCATACGCTGCGCTGATTTATTACCGACACCTGGCAGGCGGCGGAAGGCGTCGATCAGTTGTTGAATAAGAGGACTGTAATTCATGATAAAAGTGCTGCTTAAAACGGCAGCTTGAAGCCCTCCGGCAAATTGAGTCCTGCCGTCATATTGGCGAGTGAGGAGCGGTTATTATCCGCCACTTTATTGACTGCGGCATTCATCGCTGCAGCGATCAGGTCTTCCACCAGCGAGCGTTCTTCTGTCATCAAGGATGGATCAAGGGCGACTTTCCTGACTTCATGCTCGCCATTGATCGTGACCTTCACAAGGCCCGCACCGGACTCGCCAGTAACTTCCATCCGGCTCTGTTCTTCCTGCGCCTTCTGCATTTGTTCCTGCATTTTCTGGGCTTGCTTGAGCAATTGACTCATGTCTGCCATGGTTGACCTCACTTATCTTGTTGTTACCAACAGTATTACTAACGTTATTACCAATCCTGGGGCGTCAGAGGCGTAATCGATTCGTGTTGAATCTCGGCTCCAAAGCGTTCTACCAGCTCCTGCACCACTGCATCTTCAGTAAAGAGCTTTAGCGCGCGTTGCTTGCGTTCCTGTTCCTTGCGGTGTTTAAAACCTGCGGGGGACTCACTTGTCAGTGGACCGGTTTCGATACGCAAGCCTATCGGCATCGCAAAATACTCCCGCATCGCACTTTCGATGCG
>CAIYIP010000525.1 GCA_903926285.1 uncultured Gammaproteobacteria bacterium | reverse complement strand
CTCATCAGCACAGCATCCGGACGCGCGCTTACTGCAAGCGCGAGCCCGTTTAGTTGCAAGGTTTCGGCGGCAAGACCGGGACGGCGGCGCTGCAGTGTAGCTTCGCTGCTGAAATCAACACCGATCAGCGTCAACTCACTTCTGTTCACACGAATGCGCGCACTTAACGAAGGTGCACTGCGGCGCAAACCAAGTTCAGTGCGCAAGCCGGTAAAGACAGTATCGGGCACACCCGTTGAACCACCAACAATCTGATGTGTGATATTGCCGTTGACAGCAGCAACAGACAGCGCAAACGCACGCTGCGCACTGCTGTTGGCAAGATCAACAGCGACCACCATCATCACACCAAGCATGATGCCGAGAAAACTCAGCCAGGTTTGCCAGCGGTGCTGCACGGCATAACGCCACGCGCTTAACAGAAGAAGATGATACTGGCCCCTGCTACCAGGCGAAGTCACCACTGCGCTCCTCAATCACACCATGGTCAAGTGTCAGGATACGGTCGGCAGTGCGGGCGACCGCAAGGCTGTGTGTGACGATCAACAACGTGCTGTTGTTGGCATTCACATTGTCTTTGAGCAATTGCAGCATTTGCACACCAGTCTCGGCATCGAGGTTGCCCGTGGGCTCATCTGCAAGCACAAGTTTAGGCGAATGGATCATGGCTCTGGCGAGCGCTATGCGCTGCTGCTCACCGCCGGAAAGCTCGGCAGGAAAATGCGAACCTTGTTCAACGAGGTTCATTTCCTCCAACAGAAGCATGGTGCTTTTCATGGCCATTTCTGCACTACGACCATTCAGTTCCAGGATGAGCGCAATATTTTCCGCTGCAGTAAGACTCGGGATCAGATTGAAGAACTGATAGATGAAACCGATGTTGAGGCGCCGAAACATCGTACGCTCGCGTTCGTTCATCGCGGTAAGATCCTTGTCATCGACCACCACGCGACCGGAGTCGGCGCGATCAATACCACTGATCAAATTGAGCAATGTGGATTTGCCCGAACCACTACGGCCAAGCAAGGCCACGATCTCGCCGCGCCTCAGCGTGAACGACAAACCGGCGAGCACCACTTGTGCACCATTGCCATGGGTAAATTTGCGGCAGAGATTTTCCGTCTGGATAAATACGGGAGATTGCGCTTGCACTTTGGACCCAGGTTCGCTCACCGGGACGTGCATGGCATTAAACAAGACGAACGGGCCGGGCTATACCAAAGCCTTGCACGTAGTCCACATCGAGGTCGATCAGAGCATTTAAAATTTCGTTGTTCTCCACAAATTCGGCGATGGCTTTTATACCCATCGCGTGTGCCATATCAATGATGGCTTTCACCATCGCGTAATCCACTGGATCGGTCAGCATGTCTTTCACGAAGAAACCATCGATCTTCACAAAATCCACTGGCAGACTTTTCAGATAAGCAAATGACGACAAGCCCCTGCCAAAATCATCCAGCGAAAACTTGCAGCCATATGCCTTCATGCGTTTCATAAACGTGGTTGCACTGCTGAGGTTGGTGATGGCCGCCGTTTCAGTAATTTCAAAACAGATTTTTTCTGCCGGCAAGCTGGAGCTTTCCACAAGCGCTATCACTTCCTGCTGAAAGCCATCATCACCAAGTGTTTGCCCCGACAGATTGACTGTGCAAATGCCGAGGCGGTGCATATTCGACTGATTATTGCTGAGCCACTTGAACAGCACACGGATCACCCAGCGGTCGATTCGCGAGGCTAGGTCGTAACGTTCTGCTGCCAGTAAAAAGTCACCCGGCAGAATCAAGGTGCCATCAATGTCTCGCATACGCAGCAGTACTTCAAAATGATCTTCGGCAGTCTGACTGCGCTGCGTATCGTGATGGCTGATCTCGGCAATTTCCTGCGACCACAATTCAAAACGGTTTTCATCCAGCGCTGCATTGATCCGCGACACCCAGCGCATTTCGACATGGCGCAGCTCAATTTCCTTGTCGTCCATGCGAAATACATGCAGTCGATTGCGGCCCGCTTTCTTCGCGGCATAACACGCAGCATCGGCTCTGCGCAGCACTTCAGAAATGGTTTCACCCGCACGCGCGATCTGTGTCAATCCTATGCTGATGCCAATGGTGAACACGGAATCAAGCCAGGCGAAGCGAAAACTCCGGATCATTTCCTGGACGTTATTGGCGACTTTTTCGGCATTCTCTATCGAGCAGTTCTCGAGCAGGATCGCAAACTCGTCACCACCGAGCCGCGCCAGTGTATCGTCACGCCGCACACATTTGTAGAGGAGCTGCGCCAGTTGTCGCAGCAGTTCATCACCGGCCATATGGCCACAGGTATCATTGATTACCTTGAACTGGTCAAGATCGAGATAACACAGCGCATTGTCGATCTGGCGTTCGGCACCGAGTTCTATCACTTCCTGCAGACGATCCTCGAACTCGCGGCGGTTTACGAGGCCTGTCAGATCATCATAAGTGGCTTGATAACTCAGCTGATTGGATAATTCGTGGGCTTCGGTCACATCCATTAGGGCACTGTACAACATCTGCTCACCTTCGAGTGTCAGCACACTGGTATTGAATGACACCCACGTTTGCACATCACCATGGAGCAATTCCACTTCAGAATTCTGGAACTCGTGACCTGCAAGCACACTCTCGATCAACTGCGGAGAAACATGACTGAACGCCAGTACGTCCTGGTAATCCAGATTCATCATCTCGCCACGCGTAAGGCGGAACACACGCGCGGCCTGATTGTTGACATAGCGGATATGGCCAGTGTTGATTTCACTGATCACAAGCGCGACAGGGGACGTGTCGGCAATCACGCGGAACCGTTCTTCACCTTCGCGCACCGCCTGGATCGCCGTCATCTGTTCGCTGATGTCGCGCACAAAACACACGGCGCTTTCCTGGCCCTCCGATGAAGTTGCAGTGGCTACTATCTCTACCGGATAAGTTGAACCGTCTTTTTTGCGATGCAGTGTCTGCCGCGTCATGACCTTGCGGGAGCTGTCCCAGAACACAAGGTTGTTGTTTTCGGAAAACAAGGGATCCAGATCCATGATGCTTTTGCTCAACAGCTCGTCAGGTGAATAACCCAGCACATCGCTTGCTCTGGCATTGGCAAAATGAATCTGGCCGGAACGATCGTAGAGATAAACAGCATCCGAAGCATGCTCAAGGGCAAAACGCAAATGGTCCGACTGCTTCATGATGGCCATGCGCCGGGAAATATCCCGCACGAAAGCACTGTTGAAAATCTTGCCGTCGACAGTTGCCGTCACCAGCGAGACCTCCACCGGTAGCAACTGGCCTGACTTGGTGCGATGCACCGACTCAAAAATTGTCTGCTTGCCAAGCTCGGCGAAGCGCATAAACATTTCGGGCGTGGCAGCAGGATAGGCCGCATCAAGGTTGCCGATGTTCATTTGCAGGAGTTCACTTTTGCTGTAACCCGACTGCTTGCAAGCTTGCGCATTGGCATAAATGATGTGCCGCTGGTCATCATAAATATAGATGGCATCGCAGGCTGTTTCGAGCACGAAGCCCAACACGAGGGGGTCTATTTCTATTGGATTTCGGGACAGCAAGCCCGCAGCCTCCGCAATTCCGGGACTACTTGATGAACATTTGTCATTATTGATCATGGCAGATTGGTATACAGCACTGCTTCCCTGTGGATTATGCGCAATTCTACCCTTATCAAAGACTTGGCTGTCAAAGGAAAGCCAGCGGTGCGTTGAGAGCCTGCTGGGCTGGCGGTAAATTTTGCAAAACTCCATCAGAATCCTGTGGTGGTTGGTCTGCCATTGTACATGGCGCAACAACAAACGGAGTGCTATTTGCTCAATTCGCAAATTGCTGAGGAGACATAGAAATTTCGCGGCGCGCCACCAGAGTAGGCACTCAGCCTCGACGATTGCCTGGACTGATTGCCGGTTATCGTAGTTTCTTCGTGCCAACTGCAAACCTGCGCTTGATGCAGCTGTTACGCGAGGCAGCTCTTGATAAACCCGCCGATATCGTTGATTTCTTCACCACAGACCTCATGACCCATGTCATAGGTGCGGAACTCAGGCGTGAGACCCATGTGTTCGAGCTGGCGTCGCGCACTTCTCGCAAGACTAATCGGCAACAGCGGATCCCCGGCCCCATGGAAGATGGCAATCGGCAGGTTGGCATTGGCGGGAGTTGGAGTAACAGAGAGTGCGGTGGGGAAATACGTGGACAGCGCGAGCAGGCCAGCCAGCTTTTTGTCATAACTCAACGCCGCCTGGAAGTTTACTGCTCCGCCCTGTGAAAAACCGATCAGCATGATGCGTTCGCTCGGGATACCACGCTCAATCTCGCGCTCAATCAGTGCCTGCACCTCAGCGGATGATTTGAGCAGATCATCGTGGTTGTATTTACGCTCGGCAGCAAAATCCATCACGTCGTACCACGCTGGCATGATTGCGCCACTGTTTACGGTTACCGCCATGACAGGTGCGTGCGGCAGGATATAACGTATCGCCAGGCCAACCGGCAAAAGCAACATCGGCAGTATGGGCACAAAATCGTTGCCATCGGCACCGAGGCCATGCAGCCAGATAATGGCAGCGTTGGCCGCTGTGGCAGGTTCAACTTCGACACAGGACAAATATTCGCTCATGCATTCAATCCTTTGATCAGGCGGGGGAGTCTTTCTGCAACCGTGGTATCAAAACGCTGATTGAGATCCTGGATTATGTGCCGGGAATCGTCCAGCCATTGCACGGTTTGGTTGTCTTCTACGCGCTGGATCTGCGCGGGGCGCGTTAACCAGCCAAAAACACCTACTACTAAACAAACAATATTGCGGACCGCTTTGCTCATGATGTTCGTGTAGTACTTGGAATGTGCGAGGCCCCTGCGGGAGGAGATGAAAAAGTGGCGGCATTATCCACAGCCACTCTGGACTTGTCGACTAATGCTTGGGGGAATGGCACTTACTTGGGACTTCCGAGGTATGGTTTAATCCGGGGAAATCCAATGAAAAGGAACTTCAGATGCCACCGATTACGTGGTTTCCCGCACGCTGGCCGCCCACGATGCCGGATGCGATCCAGCTGTATTCGATGAGCACCCCCAATGGCCAAAAAGTCGGCGTCTGCCTTGAAGAAATGGGCCTGAGCTACGACGCCCACCTGATCCATATCGGAAACAAGGACCAGTTCGACCCCGACTACCTCAAGCTCAGCCCCAACGGCAAAATCCCCGCATTGCTTGATCCCCAAGGCCCGGAAGGCGAGCCCATCATGTTGATGGAAAGCGTCGTGATTCTCGAATACCTGGCCGACAAAACCGGCATGCTGTTTCCCCGTACCTACCGCGGACGGATGGATGCCCGCCAGTGGCTCGTGTTCCAGGCCGCCCATATTGGCCCCATGTTTGGCCAGTTTGGTCACTTCTTTTTTTACGCAAAGGACAAAACCAACGACAGCTACGCCAGGGAGCGCTACACGAACGAAGCCAAGCGCTTGTTGGCAGTGCTCAACAACCGACTAAAGGACCGCGCCTATCTAATGGACGACTACAGCATCGTCGATATCGCCACCGCCCCCTGGGTCGAGTGTCTCGATGTGTCCTACCACGCCAGTGAACACCTCGACATGCCCTCGTACGAACATGTGCAAGCGTGGCGCAAACGTGTGACGTCGAGACCGGCTTATGTGGCTGGGAAAGATGTGTGTAAACCAACGTAAGGAGAGTTGCACCGGAAAGCAAACGCCCCTGCCTGCTTTCAGAAAGTCCCGCAACTGCTTGATACGGGACTGTTGGTTACTGCTGTTAATGCAGGTTAGCAACCAGAGTAGTAACCCGCTGGATCCCACCAGGTGAAGAAGTCGGACATTTGACCGACGGCCCAGTCGTAGCCCTCAGCAAGGTCTCCTCCATCGCCTGATACCTCTACTACACCACCAATATTTATTGACCACTCGAAGCCACCTGAAACCGCATCCATTTCCTGGATTTCTAAATTACGCATAAACACTCCTTGTTAATTCTAGAGTTAAAAACACTCAAACCAATGGCATGACTGTATAACAACTGCTCTAGATTCAGTCTGTTATTCTAACTATTTTAGCTTCACCCCCATATTCCTACTCCTGCGTTATAAAACTGGTGCATCAAAATAGGAGGAATTAGAGAGTCTGATTTTTCTCTCAGGAGAAGCAGCACAATTGAACCAAGTACTAATGATGTTAGAGCCACCCAATATTGAAAAGCACGAAAATGCAACAAAACAAAAACTATCGTCACAACCGATCCAGCGATCACTTTGCCCCAAGAAGGCGAAAATACTTTATATAGGAAACCTCGGAAAAACAATTCCTCAGCTATTGGCCCAATCCCCACACTAATAAGCAAATAATATGGTTTAAGTAGCTGCTCCGATTGACCCAACAAACGTCCAGAATTTGATATTACGGCTGCAGGAGCAGGGAAGGAGGCCTGCATGTATTTTTCAAAAATGATCGCCATGCAAATACCAATACACACACTTAAGAAACATATTCTTATCGAACACCTTCTTAATCCAACTTCGATTAAGGAATTAATTCCAGAACTTTCCGGGAAATATTTGCGAATAAGCGAATACGAAAAGGCACATCCAGCTAATGTGCTGGTGACAAAAGCAACGAGATTGGCAGAAGAAACGGATATGTCGCTTGCGCCGCTAATATTTAATGTGCGACTACCCGCATAAAAAAACAACTTCACAACAGAATCGAAGAAAACGATTACGAGAATATATCGAAAAAATATCCACAAAAATCGTAATAACCCTAATTGGTTTAAATTTATGAGGTCTCTTTCTTTTGAAAACATAATCGGCAGCTGCGCGCTAAATTTTCTTACACTGGCTTTCAATTCAGACTAGCAGAGGATTCAGAATTTTCCATTTTTTCTCTGTGGGAGATAGCTTATTGAATGCCGCAAAAAAATGCCCTCACGACTGCGCCAATAACTCCCCCCTAACCCGCGCCTGCATACGTCGCACTCTGTCTGGAGAAAGTTTGATATCACTGGATCGATCGCGGACGAAGCTGCCGTTGATGGGGTCGTTGCCGATATAGACGGGGCGCAAATAGAGGGGCGCTTTGGGGATGTTGATGTGAATGATGTTGAAGCCTTCGATCACAACGACGGCGACGCTTTCAATGCAAAGCAGATTGACGCTGACTTTTTTGGGGTTGTCAGCGCCGGTCATGAGTTCGCCGATTACCTTGCCCGGATTG
>CAIYIP010000524.1 GCA_903926285.1 uncultured Gammaproteobacteria bacterium | reverse complement strand
TGCATACTTGAGCACCCACGCATCGACGCGCTCCCGTGGCCACGCGATATAACAATCCTTGAGCAGCGAAACGAGGTCATACGTCACCGGCCCGAGCACCGCATCCTGAAAATCCAGCACACCCGGCGGCGCATGTTCGCGATACATCAGGTTGCGCGAGTGATAGTCACGATGCACAAACACCTGGGGCTGTGCCAGTGCTGCGTCCACCAGAAACCGGTACACATTTTCGAGCATGCTGATTTCGAAAGCAGACAACTTGAATTGCATAATCCCGCCACAAAACCAGTCCGTGAACAGCCGCATCTCGCGCAGCAGCAAAGCCTCATCATACAAAGGCAGCGGCGGCGTAGTGCCATCGCACTGCTGGATTTTTACAAGCTCGGCAAAAGCCGAGTGATAAAGCGCATCTGCCGTGGGCTGCGCATGCGGATCATCCTGCGCAGCAGCGAGTTTGCTCCACAGCAGCGTATCGCCAAAATCGGCAAGACACATGAAGCCCAGCTCAAGATTGGCCTGCACTACTTCAGGAACCGCCACTCCACCACGCGCCAAACGCCGCGCAATCTCGACAAACGTATAGCTGTTTTCCTTGTCGGGTGGCGCATCCACCAGAATCCACGAGTCACTGCCCGTAAAGCCGCGAAAATAACGCCGAAAACTCGCATCACCACTGACCGCACGGATTCCCCCCTGCGGCAGCGAATCGCTATCGAGCATCGGTGCTATAGACACAAACCACTGCCGTAAAGCCTGTTCTCTTTGCTGGAGGGTAGAAGTCAAGAATAGTACTCAAGTGATGTGGGTTTTATTTTTGAAACTAGCTGTCTTGCACTATTGGCACTTATCTTAAGGCCGTTTCCGTGAAGATGCCGGGGGTCGCGCAAGTACTGGCCTTCAGTTGACCAAGCCGAACTCGGACTATATTCAAGCAACCCCGCGATTTCCCAAAGTTTCCTTGTTAAGCCCAGCCATAGAACCTAGAATTTGCGCGTCTCGGCATTATGCCTTACCCCTCCCGGATTTTAGAAGTGACCAGCGCCCCGTTCCCGCCTTCTCGACGCTTTAGTTTTGCGCCTGCCAGACACACATTTGTGCACTGCTCGCTGGTCTTGCTGCCCCTGCTGGTCCCTGTAGTCGTAACCGCACAACCCGCTGCCATCCCTGATGCCAGCGAAATCGACTGGGTAAAACGCGAAGACCTCAATCCCCAACAGCTGCACCCGCTCGACGATGCCTGTTGCGGCATGTACGTAGAACCAGCATTTCCAGTAGTAGAAGGCGCACTAGGCACAACAGTAATTGACGGCGACACCATCAGCGCCGCAGCCGACGGCACCGTAGTAGTCGAAGGTAACCTGCAACTGATGCAACAGGACATGGTAATCGCCGCCGACCGCGGCACCTACCAGCGCGATGTGCAGGTGGTTGCTATCGCAGACAACGTTCGCATCCGCCAGCCCGGCGTGCTGCTGACCGGCACCAATGCCGAAGTTAACCAGGCGACGGGCGTGAGCACACTGCTCAATGCGTCATACGTATTACACGACACCGAAGCACGCGGCACTGCAGCAATCATCGTCAGAACCGATGCCGATGGCGTCATCACAATTGATAACGGCGTATTCACCCGCTGCGAACCCGGGGTTAACAGCTGGGTTGTGGCGGGTAAGCAGATTGTGCTGAACCAGCAAACCGGCCGCGGTACTGCGCGCAACGTCACGCTGCGCGTGAAAGATGTGCCGGTGATGTACGTACCGTGGATAAGTTTTCCGATCAACGATAATCGTGCGACAGGCTTCCTCGCGCCTATCCTTGGCTCGACCCGCGACGGCGGACTAGATGCTGCAATACCCTACTACCTGAATCTTGCACCAAACTCCGATGCCACCATCACACCCCGCATCCAGGTTGATCGCGGCGTGATGCTCGGTGCGGAAGGACGTTATCTCGGCAACAACTCGCAG
>CAIYIP010000523.1 GCA_903926285.1 uncultured Gammaproteobacteria bacterium | reverse complement strand
CGTATTTTTTTGGCCAGACGGCACTACCCACGGCACTACCTGTTATTCCAGCGCCGCCACCACCTTGCTGCTATCACTCTTGCTTGCTACCTCTGCAGTCAACGCCCAGGCGCCGGCTGCTGAACCAGCTGGTGGCGTGACTGGCGGCAAGGTCATCAACATCACCAATCTGCAGTCCGATCCTGATATTGACGGCATCCTCGATGAAGAAGTCTGGCAACGCGCAGCGCTGGTCGACGACTACCACCAGATGAACCCGACCGAATATGCCGAGCCCACCCAGCGCACCGAAGTGCGCATGTTCTACACCGACAACGCACTCTATGTAGCGGCGCGCATGTACGAGACCGATCCCTCGCTAATTCGCGCCAACGTCATGCGCCAGGGCCAGGGTTTGCAGAACGACGACAGCTTCAACGTCATGATCGATCCGTATTTCGATCGTCGTGGCGGCTACCTCTTCGAGATCAACGCCAACGGCGTGCGTGTCGAAGGCCTCTACCAGAACGTGTCGCAAGTCGACCGCAACTGGACTGGCATCTGGCAGGCCAAGTCGAACATCGACGAACAGGGCTGGACTACCGAGATTCGTATTCCGTTCCAGACCATTTCGTTCAACCCGGCCAACATCGAATGGGGCATCAACCTGCGCCGTGCAATTCGTCGTAACAACGAAGAGATCGGCTGGATCTCGCGCAACCGCCTGATCAACCCGAGCATCGCAGGCACGGTCACTGGCTTCAACGGCTTGCAACAAGGCCTTGGCCTCGACGTCGTGCCGTACATCATCGCGCGCCAGGAACGCCGGTTTGGTGCCGCTGGTCGGGAAGAGACGAGCGTCGAGCCACAGCTCGACATGTACTACAAAGTCACGCCGCAGTTGAATGCTGCGCTGACCATAAACACTGATTTCTCCGCCACTGAAGTCGACGATCGCGTCGTCAACCTGACGCGCTTCAACCTGTTCTTCCCCGAGCGCCGCGACTTCTTCACGCGCGACTCCGACATCTTCCAGTTCGGCCGCATCGGCAACGGCACGATCTTCGGCCAGGAAGGCAACGAGGCAATTCCGAACGCTGCGTCGCAGAATGGTCGGCCTTTCTTCTCGCGCAACATCGGTCTTTCCACCAATGGCGCGCCGGTTGATCTCGACGTGGGTGCCAAGCTTAGCGGTCGCATTGGCGGCTGGAACGTGGGTTCGATGGTCGTGCGCCAGGATGAAGACGATCTGACCGACGTCGATGCGCAAAGTGTGTTCGTCGGTCGCGCCGCCTACAACGTATTGGGCGAATCGCAGATTGGCGTGATCGGAACCTATGGCGATCCGCAGTCCAACATCGACAACAGTCTGGTGGGCACCGATTTCCGCTACCGCAACTCGAGCCTGGCGGGTGGCCGCGTGTTAGAAGGCGAAGCGTGGTACCAGCAGTCGGATACCAAGGGTTTAAGCGGCGACGATGCGTCCTACGGTTTCGGTGTGGCTGCACCCAACTCCAACGGCTGGCGCGGCGGCTACAGTTTCAAGCGCGTCGAGAACAATTTCAATCCGGGCCTCGGCTTCGTGAACCAGCGTGGCGTGGAAGATCACGCGCTCGACTTTGGCAAGCGCATCTTCCTGCAACCGGGCGGCTATGTGCGCTCGTGGTACGCCGGTTTCGACGGCTACCGCAACATGGACATGAATCTCGACGAACTTATCTCGCAGACCTTGCAAGTACGTGCCAACGCCAATACCAACACCAATGATGTAGTGGCCGCCACGCTGGCGCGCCGCCGCGAAGTGATCTTCCGTCCGTTCGTTATCAATCGGCGGTCGGACGGCAAGCGCAACATCGTGATTCCGCCAGGCGACTACTCGTTCACGCAAACATCCGCGTCGTTCACCAGCGGTGGCCAGCGCAACTGGGCGACCTCGCTTTCGATTGGCGGCGGCGATTATTATGACGGCGACAATATCCAGGCCAGCGCAAGGGTCACCTGGCAACCGCGTGTAGGCTGGAATCTGCAGACAAGTTATTCGGAAAACCACATCAAACTGCCGCAGGGCAATTTCACCGTGCGCCAGATTTCGTTCAGCTCGATGATCAACTTCAACGCCGACCTCACCTGGACCAACCGCATCCAGTACGACAACGTGTCGGAAGGCGCCGGCATCAACAGTCGCCTGTACTGGATTCCCGAACCGGGCCGCGAAATGTACATCGTACTCAACTGGGGCCTGGTAGATCTCGACAAGGACAACACCTTCGTATCGACGAATAGCGACCTCACATTCAAGTACAACTATACGTTCAGGTTCTAACTGCCTGCGGGGCTTGAGCGGACAGACCACCAGAATACAACACCGGGGACAGACCACCACCAAGTTGCGGCAACTTGGAATAACTGCGACAACTAGGTAGTGGTCTGTCCCCTCCTGAATACGACGAGGCTCTGATGCAAAGGATTGCTCCCGGTACAAGTATTCTTGAGCATCTTCACGACAACACTAGTGCGGCCAGTCAGCGCAGCGTTAGTTTGCAAGAAGCCAGAATAATAAAAACATGGAGAAGGTTTTGTTTCGAATGAACATAAATTTACTGGCTGCTTTCGCTACCTGTCTCCGTTCACGGAATCCCATCGTACTTTCCGTTGCCTTGAGCCTGTTGTTGGCACCAGCAACTTTCGCACAGCCAGTAGTGTATGGCGCCAACCCCGGCGACAAGACAGTACAGATTCCCGGCTTGCAAACCGAGGCCAACATCGATGGTGTCGCAAACGAGCCCATCTGGGCCCAGGCCGTGCTGATCGAGGATTTCCATCAATACAATCCGCAGGAATTTATCGAACCTTCCGAGCCCACCAGTGTGCGTATCTATTACACCGAAGATGCGCTGTTTGTTACCGCGCGCATGGAAGAGAGCGATACCAGCAACATCACGGCACAGGTGTTGCGGCAGGGTCAGGGGCTTGGCGCTGACGATATCTTCGCGCTGATCCTCGATCCCTATCTCGATCGCCGCAACGGCTATCGCTTCGAAGTAAATGCAAACAGCGTGCGTTACGACGGTCTCTTCCAGAACATCAACGACCTCGAAACCAACTGGGATGGCATCTGGGAAGCTGCTTCTGTACGCGATGCGAGCGGCTGGACGCTGGAAATAAAAATTCCGTTCCAGACGATCTCGTTCAATCCGGATTCGAGCACCTGGGGTGTCAACTTCGCGCGTGCGCGCCGCAGCTCCGGCGAACAAATTGCGTGGGTGTCGCGCAACCGCGAGGTGAATCCGAGCGTGGCCGGCACGATGACCGGCTTCAGCGGATTACGCCAGGGCATCGGCCTCGATGTGGTGCCGTCGTTTTCGATGGCCGAGCGCCGCAAGTTTGGCCCCGGCAGTTTCTCGGAACAAAACTACGAACCTTCCCTCGACGTGTTCTACAAGATCACGCCGCAGCTCAACGCGGCGCTCACGCTCAACACTGATTTTTCTGCAACGGAAGTCGACGACCGTCAGGTTAACCTCACGCGTTTTAATCTGTTTTTTCCTGAGAAAAGGGACTTTTTTCTGCGCGACGCTGACATCTTCGAATTCGGCCAGATCGGCACCGGTGGTTTCAACCAGAACACCGGCATCGGTACACCGTTACCGTCCGGGCCTGCCCGACAGAACGCGCGCCCGTTTTTCTCGCGCAACATCGGCCTCGACAATGCCGGCAATCCAGTCGACATCATTGCAGGCGCGAAGGTCAGTGGCCGCATCGGCGACTGGAACGTCGGCACATTGGTGATTGCGCAGGATGAAGCCGAAGCCACCAAGGTCGACGCACAGAATATTTTTGTTGGCAGGGCGGTGCTCAACGTGTTGTCGAATTCGCAGGTCGGGGTCATCGCCACCGATGGCGATCCGCAGTCCAATCTCGATAGCACGCTGCTCGGCGTCGACTACCGCTATCGCAATTCCAATATGCCCGGCGGCAAAACCCTCGAATCCGTTGCGTTTTATGAAGAGACTGACACTGAAGGCAAGAGTGGCAACAATGCAGCCTGGGGTTTCGGCGGTTCACTGCCGAGTGCGCAAGGCGTGCAAGGCCAATACTTCTACAAACGCGTCGAGCAAAACTTTGCACCGGCGGTTGGTTATGTGAACCGCACAGGCATCGAAGACCATACCTTCAATATTGGCTACCGCAAGTTTGTGCGGCCGGGTGGCACGGTGCGTTCGATGCTTGCCGCGTTCGACTTCTACCAGGCGAACATGCTCAACGACGGCAAGATCAGTTCGCAAAGTTTCGGACCGCGCTTGTCGTTTAATACCAATCAGGCCGACAACGTTGTGCTGCGCCCCACGCGCATTCGCGAAGTGCTGCTGGCAGATTTCACGGTCAATCGTTTCTCTGACGGCAGCAAGCGTATCACCATTCCCAAGGGTGATTACACCTTCGACGAAGTAGCGGTGATCCTGCAGATGGGTCAGCAGCGCAAATTTGCCGCCAATATTTTTCTCAACGCGGGCGAATATTACGATGGCAACCATTTCTCGCGCCGCACCAACCTGAGCTATCGGCCCAATCGCAATATCTCGCTTGGCCTAAGCTACACCGAAGACGAAATCCACCTGAGCTACGGCAATTTCACGGTGCGCCAGACGAGTATGGAAACGCAGTTTGCGTTTTCCTCGACACTGTCGTGGAACAACCTCGTCCAGTATGACAACATCTCCGAAGCACTTGGCTTCAACAGCAGGATCCATTGGATACCGAAGGCAGGGCAGCAGGTTTTCCTCGTACTGAACTGGGGCCTGACGGATGCCGATAAGGACAATACCTTTCATTCCACGATTGCGGATTTGTCGTTGAAGATGAATTATACGTTCAGGTTTTGAAATTAGTGATAAGGCTAACTGGTACTTGCCGAGAGCCCTTTCCCTGAAGATTCCGGGGCCGCGCAGGTAACGCCCCTGTAGCTTATGTTCGCATCCATGCGCGCGATTCCCTTTTACTTTCATGGAAAGGGCTCTCGGCAAGGACCATTAATTGGTGGTGCCATTCTGAATTCCTCCCACTGCTTTTTTACAAAAGAGTTTACTGGTGAAATGAATAGACTGTTTTCTGTATGCCTTGCGGCGATAACGTTCATTGTTGTATTAGCGGGTGCGCAACCGGTGCATGCTCATCCCGGTGGCCTCGACAAAAATGGCGGTCACGTCGATAAGTCGACGGGTGCATATCATTGTCACCGCACACCGTGTTCAGCGGCTGCCGGAGCCAGGGTTGAGCGCCGCGCAGCGCCAACTGCTGTTAGTTTCAAGCGTAACGAATGGGGCGACTGGAAAGACTTCGACAATGATTGCCAGGACACACGTGCAGAAGTATTGCAACGCGACAGTGCGGTGCCTGTTACCTTTGCCGATAACAAGACTTGTGCTGTTGCAGAAGGCCAATGGCATGATCCTTATACTGGCGATGAGTTTGAATTGGCACTCTCGTTGGATATTGATCACATCGTGCCGCTGGAATGGGCCAATAACCATGGTGGAGCGAAGTGGACGACGCAGCAGAAACAGGGTTTTGCCAACGAGCTGGATAACCTGATTACGGTTGGTGCGGGTGTCAATCGCGACAAGGGTGCGCAGGGTCCTGACAAGTGGTTACCGCCCGAAGAAAGTTATCACTGCATTTATTTGTCGCGCTTTTTGCAGGTTTACAAAAAAAATTCATTACAGTTTGTCGCTGCAGAAATACAGGCGATAACGCCGATTGCAGTGAGTTGTGATTTGACGATATAGACCAGTGCTTTTTACGAGCCGTGGCATGTCTGCGGTTTGCTTGATTAAAAAATAGAGGGAGAAAATCTTGGCTCTTGTGAACAAAATTAGCATCTCCGTACCATTATTTTCCTTGTTTGATCGCGCCGCCGTTGTAGTTCTCTTCGGGCTCTTGCTTGCGCACGAAGCCAGTGCGCAGCAGGCGGGGACCGTCAACGTCGACAGAAAAAGCGCGCAGATACCAAACCTTGCAAGCGAGGCGCAAATTGATGGCGTGCTCAACGACGCAGTCTGGGCGCAGGCCGCGCTGGTCGACGATTTACATCAGGTCTTCCCGACAGAATTTGCCACACCCACGCAGCGCACCGAAGTGCGTATGTATTACACGAACGAAGCGTTGTACGTGAGTGCAAGAATGTTCGAAAGTGATCCAGGCCAGATTGCCGCGCAGGTATTGCGGCAGGGGCAGGCTCTCGGTGCAGACGACGTGTTCGCAATCATCCTCGATCCGTATCTCGATCGCCGCAACGGCTACCGCTTTGAAGTGAATGCCAACAGCGTACGGTGGGAGGGTTTGTTCCAGAACATCAACGATGTGGAAGGTAACTGGGATGGCATCTGGGAAGCGCGCTCGACCACCGATGCTGAAGGCTGGAGCACCGAGATACGCATCCCGTTCCAGACACTGTCGTTTAATCCCGACTCCAGCAGCTGGGGCATCAACTTCAACCGCCTGCGCCGGCGTAGTGGCGAAAGTATTGCGTGGATGTCGACTAATCGTGAAATCAATCCCGCGAACGCCGGGACGATTACCGGCCTCAATGGCCTTGAGCAGGGCCTCGGTCTCGATGTAGTGCCGTCGTTCTCGATGGGCAGGCGCCGCAAATTCGGGCCCGGCAGTTTCGAGGACAACAACTACGAGCCTTCGCTCGACGTATTCTACAAGGTCACGCCGCAGCTCAACGCGTCACTCACGCTCAACACCGATTTTTCTGCAACTGAAGTCGATGATCGCCAGGTTAACCTGACGCGTTTCAACCTGTTCTTTCCCGAGAAGCGCGACTTCTTCCTGCGTGATGTCGACATCTTCGAATTTGGCCAGATCGGGCAGGGCGGCTTCAACCAGACCTCCGGCACTGGCTCTTCCTCATCACCGAATCCTGCACGCCAGAATGCGCGACCATTCTTCTCGCGCAAGCTCGGCATCGACAGGCTCGGTGCGCCGGTTGATCTTAACGCCGGTGTTAAACTCAGCGGTCGCATAGGTGACTGGAACGTCGGCACACTTGTCATTAATCAGGATGAATCCGCAGCCACCGGCGTCGACGCGCAGAACATCTTCGTCGGCAGGGCCGTGTTAAACGTTGGTGCACGCACACAGGTCGGCGCGATTGTCACCGACGGCAACCCGCAATCGAATCTCGACAACACACTTGTCGGTACTGACTTTCGTTATCGCAACGCAAGTTTTTACGGCAACACTGTGGAGACTGTAGCGTTCTACGAACAAAGCGAAACGGAAGGCAGGAGCAACGACAACAACGCCGCGTGGGGTATGGGGGTAACAGTGCCCAACAGCCAGGG
>CAIYIP010000522.1 GCA_903926285.1 uncultured Gammaproteobacteria bacterium | reverse complement strand
CGAGTGCATTGGCCAGTTCAACCGCTGCTGTGCGGCTGGTATCCGGGATGGGAATTACCACGTCAATATCGTGGTTGGGCCGAATACGTTTGATTTTCTGCGCGAGTTTTTCGCCCATGCGCAAACGTGATTTATAAACAGACACACCGTCGATAAGTGAATCAGGCCGGGCAAAATAGACGTGTTCAAAAATACAGGGGGTGAGTTTGCTGTCGTCAGCACATTGATGGGTTTCCAGATTGCCATCTTTGTCGATGTATACGGCCTCGCCAGGCGCCACATCGCGTACAAGCGTAAAGCCCTGCGAATCGAGTGCAACACTCTCGGAAGCCAGCATGTATTCAAAACCTTTGCGACTGCGTTTTTTGCCAAACACCAGCGGTCGTATGCCGTATTTATCGCGGAAACCCACGATGCCGTGACCCACGAGCATCGCAACTACTGCATAGGCACCCCTGCAGCGCCGGTGCACAGCACGCACGGCTGCAAACACATCGGCTGCAGTAGGATGTAATTTTTTCATCACCTGCAGTTCATGCGCAAAAATATTCAACAGCACTTCGGAATCGGAATCGGTGTTCAGGTGACGTAGATCGTCACGGAAGATATCTTCTGTAAGTTCTTCGGAGTTGGTCAGATTGCCATTGTGGGAAAGGCTGATGCCGTATGGGGAATTGACGTAGAGGGGCTGTGCTTGCGCGGGACCGGAACTGCCGGCCGTAGGATATCGCACGTGCCCAATACCCATGTTGCCACTGAGCTGGCGCATATGCCGGGTATGGAATACATCACGTACAAGGCCGTTATCTTTGCGCAGATATAATTTGCCACCGTCGCTTGTCATGATGCCTGCGGCATCCTGGCCACGATGTTGCAATACCGTCAGGCTGTCATACAACGCCAGATTAACATTCGATTTGCCAACTATCCCGACTATGCCACACATGGGTTTACCTCTGAATTTTGCCGAACACTATGCTACCGGCATTTATGACGAAACTATTGGCCACTGGAACTGCTAAATAACAACACTGTCCGCTGAGGTTGCAGCTGCCAGGCTCAAAGCAAAAAATTCGCGTAAATATTCTGCGACTATCATCAAGTACGGCACGATGATGGATTCGCTGTAGATCGGGCTTACCCCATCGAGCTGCGACGTCAGCATGACAATCACTGTCACTATCACTACGCCGCGAATGATGCCGAAGATCGCCCCGAGCCCTCTGTCAACAGTCTTCAGTCCAACTGCAGCAGTGAACATCGAAACAAGATTACTGATCAGCGCACCTGCAAATACGGTTGCAACGAATACCAGAACAAAAGCGGCAATTTTACGTACTGATGGGTTATCGATCAGCCCCGTCATGATGTCCGCCACGTCTTCACTGAACATGCTGGCCAACACTACTGCGGCAATCCAGAAACCCAGCGACAAGGCTTCTTTTACCAGCCCGCGGAAGCCGCCAAACAAACCAGACAGAGCAATACTGCCAATCACAATGATGTCAACTGTCGTTATGGCCAAGGCTGATAATTCCGCTGAGTCTTGCGTTATGTGCAGGCAGTCACTACTGCCGTTGTGCCGGGGTATCAATAACAAACGAAACTACAACTGCATCTTTACGCTGCGGGTTACTGATCAGCTGTTGTAGCAAAGTGTTGGCCTCCGCCTGGGTCAATACGGGACCGACATATACCGCAAGCATGTTTTGGGAGCCTGATTGTACCGGCCGGCTGTAAGCCTTGTAATTTTCCAGGATCAGACTGGCTACCAGTGCTTCGGCATTGCTGCGATCACTAAACGCGCCGAGCTTCACACTAAAGCCCTCTGGCAAACCCTGCGTAGTTAAACGTGGCTCAGTAATTGATGGCTGCTGGACTGTTTCCGGTTTTTCTGCAGGCGTTGGAACCACATCCGCCTGGGCAGGCTCTGCCGAGTTTGTATCGGGGCTGAGCGCAGGTTCAAGTTCGGTGACTTGCGGGGCAGTAGTGGTTATGGTGTCTGTGATATCCAGTGCGTTTGTGTCGGACAGGATAATGGGGCGTTCGGGTTCGGGGAGTGGGGTAATAGTGATTTCAGGCGCGGGTGGTAGGGTAATTGACAGCGGTGATGGAGCCTGCACCCCTTCTCCATCAAGCAGGATGGGAACAAAAATCAGTGCCAGACAACCCAGAACAATAGTTCCTATCAGTCGCTGTTTCATTGCTTGGTTCAAATCAACTCCAGAACAGCCGCCACAGTGAAGAAAGACCCGGTTACTACCACTACACTGGTTTCAGCACTTGCCCCTGCCGCTGCACACGCAGCCGCAAAAGCAGATGCCACAGTCTCGTGACAGGTAACTGACAACATCCCTGATTGCCGTGCATGATTATATAGTATTTTGGCAGAGGCGCCTCGCTCTCCATGCAATGTCGCGGCATGTATTTGCGTTACCACAGGGGCCAGTAACTGAACTACTGAAGCGCTGTCCTTATCCGCCAGCATGCCCAATACCAACTGGACCTTGCAACCTGCAAGCCGAGTCTGGAT
>CAIYIP010000521.1 GCA_903926285.1 uncultured Gammaproteobacteria bacterium | reverse complement strand
TCGGCTCCGAGGTCGGCCTTATCAAAACCCGGGGAAACGTCCGCCAGGCGGCATACCTCCGCCGGGAGGCAACTTACCACCCAAGCCTCGCATCATGTTGGTCAAGCCACCACCTTTCATTTTTTTCATGACTTTCTGCATTTGCTTGTGCTGTTTGACGAGGCGATTCAAATCCTGGATGGTGGTGCCTGACCCTTCAGTTATGCGGCGTTTGCGTGAGCCGTTAAGCATGTCGGGATTGCGGCGTTCTTTCATGGTCATTGAGTTGATGAGCGCTTCCATACGAATAAAGTTCTTGTCACCCATCGAACCCGCTGCTGTCTTGGCCACTCCGCCCATACCCGGCATCTTGTCAAGCAGGTTACTGATACCGCCCATGTTACGCATCTGCTCAAGTTGTTCCTTGAAATCCTGCAGATCGAAACGCTCGCCTTTTTTGATTTTGCTGGCGAGCTTGAGGGCTTTTTCCTTGTCGACTTTTTTCTCGACATCTTCAATCAGCGACAGTACATCGCCCATGCCGAGGATGCGGGAAGCCAGACGATCGGGATAAAAGGGTTCGAGGCCATCAATCTTCTCGCCTATACCCAGAAACTTGATGGGCTTGCCGGTAATCTGGCGCACTGACAGCGCTGCACCACCACGGGCATCACCATCGGTTTTGGTGAGTATCACACCAGTCAGTGGCAAGGCCTCGTTGAAGGCCTTGGCGGTGTTGGCCGCATCCTGCCCGGTCATGGAGTCCACGACAAACAGGGTTTCTATCGGATTGGCGACACGATGCAGTTCCTTGATCTCTGCCATCATGTCGGCGTCTATCGCCAGGCGTCCTGCAGTATCGACAAACAGGACATCGATCAATTTGCGCCGAGCATCTATTATTGCCGCACGCACGATATCTACTGGCTGCTGCCCGATATCACTCGGAAAAAACTCAACCCCCGCTTCTGCTGCCAGGGTTTCCAATTGTTTTATGGCCGCTGGCCGGTACACGTCGGCACTCACTACCATGATCGATTTTTTTTCGCGGGTTTTTAACCACAAGGCCAACTTTGCCACTGTGGTAGTTTTACCAGCACCCTGCAAACCTGTCATCAAAATTACAGCCGGAGGCGTAGCGCGCAGATCCAGCGCCTCATTCTCATTGCCCATGAGTTGCTGCAGTTCGGACTGGACAATCTTAAGGAAGGCCTGACCAGGACTCAGGCTACGACTGACTTCCTGGCCCAAAGCGCGCAGTTTTACATTATCGATGAAGTCCTTTACGACAGGCAGCGCCACATCTGCTTCAAGCAAGGCACGCCTAACATCGCGCAGACTGTCCTGGATATTCTCTTCGCTGAGGCGCGCCTTCCCGGTGAGATTGCGTAAAGTATCGGAAAGATGATCTGTGAGGGTTTCAAACATGCTGCACCACTTTCACTCAAATAATAGGGATACCGTTGAGGCGCCGGATTCTACCCAATGCGGAGCATCGAACATAGGGGCAAGCACTGCCCTAGGCGCATCGCCGCCAAATAAACGTTTATTGCCTGGGGCACTTATGAGAGACTTTGATTCATGATAGCAATTATTTCCGGAATGCTTGCGGTTCTCTTCTACTCTCTCAGCACCCTGCTGCAGGGACAAAGCCTGACCCGACCCACCGTCAACCACAACAAAGTTTTCCTGTTTGCCTTGCTGGCATTGTTGGCTCATCTCGTAAATGTGGTCACGATCATTGCAACTGGCGCAGGTTATGATTTCGGCTTTTTCAGGATTGCCACGCTGTTCAGTTGGACTATTTCATTTATCGTGGCCATAAGCAGCCTGAAGAAACCCCTGGCCAATCTTTTCCTCGCGCTGTTTCCGCTGGCAATTCTCAGCATCATCTGTGCACTTTTTTTACCGAGCCGCTACGACCCCCTGACTAATATTGATAATGGCGTACTACTTCATATTCTGCTGGGGATCATTGGCTTCAGCCTGATCACCATCGCTGCCGTACAGGCTCTGCTGATCGCTTGGCTGAACCGCGAACTCAAGCGCAAACATTTCACCAACGCGCTCAGACACATGCCACCCTTACAGACCATGGAAGCGCTGCTGTTTGAAATCATCTGGGCTGGCTTTTTTGTTCTGCTCGCAGTGATAGTTAGCGGCTTCGTGTTCATGGACGATATGTTTGCACAGCACCTCGTGCACAAGACTGTGCTGACAATTATTTCGTGGGGAGTGTTTGGTATTCTGCTCTGGGGCCGCCATCAACTCGGCTGGCGCGGCAAGACAGCAATACGCTGGACCTTAAGCGGTTTTATCGTGCTCATCCTGGCTTACTTTGGCAGCAAATTTGTACTGGAACTACTCCTTAACCGCGTATAGAAATTCATAAGCCTGCAGGACAAATCATCCCTGACCGGCCAAATCAACATTAAGAGGTGACTCAGCCATTGGCTGATTTAACATTGCTGTGAACGACGCTTCTCTCGAGATCCAGTTTTTTTCCTTGCTGCTGTTGCTAATACTTTCGGCATATTTCTCGTGCTCGGAGACTGCCATGATGTCGCTTAACCGCTATCGTTTGCGACACATGGCCAAACACAAACACAAGGGTGCCATGCGGGCGAGCGCACTGCTGGAAAATCCTGACCGCCTGGTTGGTGTAATCCTGATCGGCAAGAATTTCGTCACCATCCTGGCTTCGTCGATTGCCACTGTAATTGCGCTGCGCCTCTGGGGCGAAGCGGGTATTCTGATCAGCTCATTCATTCTGACGATAGTCATACTCATCGTGTCAGAAGTGACTCCAAAAACTATCGCCGCGCTGCATCCGGAAAAAATAGCGTATCCATCCAGCTTGATACTAGTATGGCTGTTGTGGATCTTTTATCCGTTTTTATGGGTGGTCAGCAAAATATCCAATGCCCTCGTCAAGCTAGTGGGTTTTGCGCTCAGAACTGGTCGCACGCATCACCTGAGTTCGGAGGAATTACGTACGGCAGTAGATGAATCATCTGCGAGTATTCCAGCACAAAGACAGAATATGCTGCTTAATGTACTCGACCTCGAGAAGGTAACAGTCAACGACATCATGGTGCCGCGCAATGAAGTAGCAGGCATTGATCTCGAGCTGGATATCGATGAAATCATGGAAGCTATCATCAACAGTCAGCATACCCGCCTGCCGGTATACCGCAATGACCTGAACAATGTGATTGGCATTCTGCATATGCGCGGAGCTGCGCGCTTTATCAAGATGCAGGAGATCAACAAGGCCAAACTTGTTCAGCTCACCCACGAAGCTTACTTCGTACCCGAGAGCACTCCGTTGACAACCCAGCTGATCAACTTCCAGAAACAGAAAAGACGCATTGCGCTTGTGGTCGATGAATACGGTGACGTGAAAGGCATCGTAACCATTGAAGACATACTGGAAGAAATCGTTGGCAACTTCACCAGCAACATGTCGGAAGAAACCGCCGACATACATCCGCAAACTGATGGCACCTTCCTGATTGACGGCAGTGCATCAATTCGCCATATCAATCGCAAGCTCGATTGGGATTTACCTACCGACGGACCCAAGACATTGAATGGCTTACTGACAGAAATGCTGGAAAATATCCCGGAAAGCCATGTTGGCATCCGCCTGCCGTTTCATTGTGTGGAAATAGTGCATGTGAAGGACAACATGATCAAAACCGTACGCATGTGGGAGTTTGAACAAGACCTTCAGGCTGATGACGAATCCGAATTGCAGGCCAACCAGTATGACTAGGCTGCTCTGGATAGCACCATGAAATACTGCAATCTCTGTGGCCACACCGTAAGCCTGCGTATACCTGTCAGTGATGACCGGGAACGCCATGTCTGCAACTCCTGCGGCGAGGTTCACTATCTGAATCCACGCATTATCGTCTGCTCCCTGCCCTGCTATGAAGACAAAGTGCTGCTGTGCAAACGCGCCATTGAACCGCGTTATGGGTTGTGGACTCTACCCGGGGGCTTCATGGAAAATGGCGAATCGACCTCGCAGGCAGCCATTCGCGAAACCCATGAAGAAGCCAACGCACACATCGATGCACTGGAGCTTTATTCACTGTTCAATGTCATCCATATCAACCAGGTTCACCTTTTTTTTCGGGCTCGGCTGCAGAACCTTGACTTCAGTGCTGGCACTGAGAGTCTGGAAGTGGCCTTGTTCAAGCATGAAGAGGTGCCGTGGGACAAAATTGCTTTCCCAGCCGTAGCAAGTACGCTGCAACAATATTTTCTTGATTTACCTGACAGCCATTTTCCACTGCGACTTGCAGACGTGAATCTGGATAAAAACAATAATCGCATCATCAAACCGCACAACTTTTCCCATGACAATTCTTGATTCAGCTCTTACAACAAGCACCGTAATTCGCCTGCGTTCCGCCAAAGTCGAAACCATACAGGACGTTCTAGTGGTGGAAGAACCACTGGAAATCCGTCTCGGCTATAACGATTCACGCAAGGGCAGAATTCACAAAAGTATCTCGATCACGATGCGCACTCCGGGCAATGACGTAGTGCTCGCACTAGGCTTCTTGTTCGCGGAAAGCATTATTACTTCATTAGCAAATGTAACTGACATTGATACCACAACAAGTAACGTCATACGGATTGAGTTAAGCAACACTGCCAGCTTTGATAGCCAACGCCTCGAACGCCACTTCTACACCACATCCAGTTGTGGTGTGTGTGGCAAGGCATCACTCGAATCACTGAGCCTGGCCGGCTTCGATGCAATCACTCATGATACTTTTACGATTCGCGCTGAAGTTTTGTACCAGCTTGCAGAAAAACTTAAAACCCAGCAGGCGCTATTTCAAAAAACCGGTGGCAACCATGCGGCCGCCCGGTTTGATGCAGAAGGCACAGTCAGTCTGCTTGCCGAAGATGTGGGCCGTCATAATGCAATGGACAAATTACTTGGTACACTCCTGCAGCAAGACAGTCTCCCGCTAAAACAGCACGGCATACTGGTCAGTGGTCGTGCGAGTTTCGAACTGCTACAGAAAGCACTTGCCGGTGGCTGTTCGATGCTCGCTTCGGTAGGTGCGCCCTCTTCTCTCGCGGTTGAACTCGCGCAAGAATTTAATATTACCTTGCTCGGCTTCCTGAGTAATTCTGGATTTAATATCTACCATGGCGCACATCGGATAATCCATTCTTCGGAGTAGTACATGCGAGTTTTAATTCTGTTGTTCGGACTGCTGGCAGCAACTTTTTCGTTGCATGCGTATGCTATTAACTGCAGCTAGCCACCACAGTTAAGTGGCCGCGAGGGCTGGAGCGGTTGGGGCCATGGCTATGCCAATACGCGCGCTGCTAGAGATGGAATCAATAGCGAAGATCTCGCGACCCTCGAGCTGCGCTGGTCTGGCGCGTGGAAGTGGAGAGCCATCCGGCTGCTATCGTCACTGGCTCGCCGCAGTTTGTGCACCTCGAAAACACATCGTCACCCGACCGCCTGCTGGTGCCGGTTTCATCTTCTGAAGAAGGCATCGCAGCGGTTCCCACCTACAGTTGCTGCACCTTTAGCGGCAGAAAACGGCAGCCAGCTCTGGGAATACAACACTGCCAAAAGCTTTACTACCGTCAATAACGAAATTGCCAAAGGTGGTTCCATGGGTGCAGCAGGACCCATGGTTGCCGGCAGGAGGCTATTTGTACCTTCCGGTTATGTTGGTGTCAAAAATGGTATGCCCGGAAATGTCTTGCTGATGTTTGCTCCTCTGAGTCGCTGAAATTTATTCCCAGCTTCTGGCTCTTCCATCCTTGTAGCTTGCGGTTTCATACCTTTATGTTGCCACTTGAAGGTATGAGGGCACAACTGTAGGCCACACTGTTATGGTTATGAGGATATGGTTTTAGCTGCAGCAGCCAGAAGGGTTTGGCGATCCTGTGCGCAAAATTAGGTTCGCTCACTCCCAACATCACACTTTGAAATTTTGTAGTCTGGCACTTGCAGTAAGTTTGAGTACTTCTTTACCCACCCCCCAGGACTCCGATCCTGTCCTTGAATAAATCCGGGTAACT
>CAIYIP010000520.1 GCA_903926285.1 uncultured Gammaproteobacteria bacterium | reverse complement strand
GGGCCAATGGCCTTAGTGCAGGCGGAGGTTTTTCGTCGCCTGACAATGCTACGTTTACGGTCGGAATGTCGCTCACAGAAGAGGGCGTCAATCAGATTGACTACATCACTGCATTGTTATTCCAGTTTATTGACCTCGCGCGCGAGCAGGGCATCCAGGAGTGGATGTTTGACGAGCAAAAAATAATGGCTGATCTGTCGTTCCGCTTTCAGGAGCCCGGCGAACCTATTTCTTATGTCAGGAGCATGGCGCGGATGCTGCAGGAATATCCACCTGCAGAGCTTATAACGGCCAGCTACACATATGAAAAATTCGACCCGGAACTGATGGAGCGCATTTTTGCCAGTTTGCGGCCGGATAATGTCTTGCTCACATTCATTTCAAAAACAGTCGAAGGTGACAGGGTTGATCCATGGTATGGCACTGAGTACAGCTTGAGTTCCATAGGAACCGGTCGGACCAAAAGCTGGATGAATTTTATGCCTGAAACCGCACTGGCCCTCAATCAACCCAATCCATTTTTACCTGAAGAACTGAACATCAAGACTTACCAGGGCAAGTTACCATCCAGCGACTTGAGTAGTGTTGCTGCCAAACCGCAATTGCTCGTCGATGGCGGTGGCATTCGCCTGTGGTTCAAGCAAGACGCGGAGTTTTTGACGCCACGTGCCAATTTCAACCTGTATGCAATGACGCCATTGTTCAACAACACACTTCGTAATGAATTGTTGTCCAGTTTTGTGGTGAGTCTAGTGAATGACAAGCTCAGTGAATATTCCTACCCTGCCAATCTTGCCGGAGTTTTTTTTGGGGTTTCCCAGCGGGCGCGCGGTTTTACTGTAGGTGTCAGCGGTTACAACGACAAACAACCACAACTGCTGGAAGCACTGTTGCAAACCCTGACTGCGGCAGATTTTGCTCAAGAGCGTTTCGACATTATCAAAACCGAGATGATCCGCAACTGGGACAATGCCACACTGCAAACCCCTTACACGCGTCTGTTCCAGGAAGTGCAGGCATTGCTGGTATTGCCTTACTGGTCGGAAGCCGAGCGCAAGGTGGCAATTGCGGATATCACCCTGGAAGATGTAAAGGCTTTTGTGCCCAGCATCCTTGATAACATCAGGGTCGATGCGCTTTACCACGGTAATGTAGTGCCGTCCGATGCCAACGCCATGCTAACAATTGTGCAAAAATATCTTCATCCCGTAGCAGCGGCGCCCATTCCGCCTTTTGGCCAAATCGTCAAGTTGCCCGCAAATACGCGGATTGTCGAAGAGCTCGAAATTGCCCATGACGATTCTGCGATTGTCATCTACTTCCAGGGCGAAGATGAAAGCCTGCAAACACGGGCGACTGTCACTTTGCTTGCAACGATAATGCGCACACCTTTTTTCGATACTCTGCGCACAGAGCAGCAATTAGGCTACGTTGTGGATGCCCGCACCATGCCGATTCTGAAAACCAACGGCCTCGCGCTGGTGATTGAATCGCCTGTAGCTGACCCTCTTGAACTGGAAACCCGCATCGACAGTTTTCTGCAACAGTACAGTCGCGAACTCAGCACGATGCCTGCAGCCAGCTTTGGTGAATTCAAAGCGGGACTTGTCAGGGATTTCCGGGAACCACCGCAGGGACTTAGTGAACTGAGTAACCGTTACTGGAGTGATATTCTGGTAGAAGAATATTCTGAAGACTCCGGCCTGCAGATGGCAGCAGCAATAGAAGCGCTGAGCCTGGAGGATCTTGTAAGCTGGTATAACAGAAAGGTCGCCAGTCCTTCGGCAACACGCGTAGTATCACGTTCAGCCGGCCGCGAGCAGCGCGACGAGTTTGTAGCAAAACGCAAGGAACAGGCTGCAGCGATAATTCTTGATGAAGGTAACCTTGATTATCTGCCGTTCAAGCAGCGCGCAGAAAAATTCCAGTCCAGGTAACTCCTTTCCCGACAGTAATCCCTTTTGACTGCAGAAGTTAATGACCGTAACGCGCCACTGGTATGGTTTTTCCCTGTCACTTTTGACTGCCGTTATGTGGGGCGTGCTGCCGGTTGTTTTTGAGCTGCTGCTCGACAGTCTCGATGCA
Source organism: uncultured Gammaproteobacteria bacterium (assembly GCA_903926285.1). GTDB lineage: Bacteria > Pseudomonadota > Gammaproteobacteria > Pseudomonadales > Pseudohongiellaceae > CAILUG01. The sequence continues at coordinate 502 of CAIYIP010000520.1, read as the reverse complement.
GTAACTCTCACCTGGATACGGTTCGGTTTTTCGGCATTGGTTGTCTGGCTGTTTTTACTACAGCGCAAACAACTGCCATCTTTCGCAAAACTTGCCCCGTCCGTGAAGCTAGTGCTGCTCTTGGCGATTGTTTCCCTGCTTGGAAATTTTATTCTGTATCTGATGGGCCTGGAGTTGCTGGATCCTGAATCAACGCAGGTGTTGATCCAGCTTGCGCCGTTTATTCTGATGTTTGGCAGTGTGTTATTTTTTGGTGAGGCTTTTGGCGCAGTGCAGGGCGTTGGGGCGGTGCTGCTTATAGTGGGCCTGGGCTTGTTCTTTAATGATCGGCTGGCGGCTTTGTTGCAGGGCACTTCCACGTATACGCTCGGGATTGTCTGCATGCTGCTGGCCTCGGTAAGCTGGGGCATATATGGCCTGCTGCAGAAGAACTTGCTGGCTTATATGAGCTCGATTCAGTTGACGCTGCTGATCTATGGCGGTGGAGTAGTCGCGCTTGTGT
>CAIYIP010000519.1 GCA_903926285.1 uncultured Gammaproteobacteria bacterium | reverse complement strand
CTCTGGTACCCTGTCGTTTGATCCCGCAGATCTCGCCAATGCAAAACTGACTGCCAACGTCAATATGACCAGCCTGAACATGGCCGATAAGGACGTCAGTGAAACACTCGTCAACAGCAGTTCATGGTTCGATACCACAGTATTCTCCTCGGCAACCTTTACGAGTACGTCAGTAACAGTTACTGGAGAAAATACTGCCGACTTCCAGGGTGATCTCAAGTTCATGGGCATCACCAAACCCTGGACTTTGCAAGTAAGTTTCTTCGGCGGCACAGATGGTGAGCTGGGTGGCAGCTCGGTTGGTATTCTCGGGACTGGCACCATCAACCGGCTTGACTTTGGTCTGGATGAATACCAGAACATGGCAGCTAACGAAGTTGAAATAGAAGTCAACGTCAAATTCAATCGCAACTAGCCTGAGGCCTGTAGCGACAAATTTCATTCACACATTCATAGGTCCATACATGAACAAGTTAATTTTAGGCTCCCTGTTTTTTCTCCTCGCGTCCTGCGCGTTGGTCAGGCTGACACCGGCTGGTGAAAACGTTGCTATTCTCCAACTTAACGAAGTAAGCGCGTGCACTTCTGTTGGCACCACGACAGTTTCGGTAGTCGATAAAGTGGTTGTTAATCGCAAATTCGAAAAAGTCGAGGAGGAGTTGCGCATACTTGCCCGTAATCGTGCGGCAACGCGCGGCGATACGCTTGTTGCAGTCGGACCTGTCGTAAAAGGTGAACAGACTTTCAACGTTTACCGTTGTCGCCGGTAAGGACTACTTAATTTATGGATTTCAGCCCGATAGCATTATCCGAAGACACCTTGATTGCAAAAGCCAAACCCAACGCAGGCACCAATGTAAAGTTTCACGACTTTAACCTGCCGTCTCCTTTATTGAAGGCGATTGATGAGTTGGGATTTGAATTCTGTACACCTATCCAGGCACAGAGCTTGATGATTACGTTGCAGGGTCACGACATCACCGGCAAGGCTCAGACAGGCACCGGTAAAACCGCAGCGTTTCTGACCACGATCATTAACGATCTCTACAACAATCCGATTAAACAAGAACGTTATGTCGGTGAGCCGCGTGCGCTGATCATCGCTCCGACGCGTGAGCTCGTGATGCAGATTGCGAAGGATGCAAACCTGCTGTGCAAATACACTAATCTCAAAATCACCACGCTGGTTGGCGGCATTGATTACCAGAAGCAGCAGCAATCGCTCGACAGCGACATTGTCGATATCGTGGTGGCGACGCCGGGCCGCTTGCTGGATTTTGTGGGTAATCGCAACATCATGCTGGGCATGGTGGAACTTTTGGTCATCGACGAAGCCGACCGCATGCTCGACATGGGTTTTATTCCACAAGTGCGGCAGATTATTGCATCAACGCCGCCTAAGGATTGTCGCCAGACTCTGCTGTTCAGCGCCACGTTTACTGATGACATTCTTACCTTGGCGGATCGCTGGGCTGTTAATCCTATTCGTGTCGAAGTCGAGCCGGAAAAGGTCACTACTGACAACGTAAATCAACTTGTTTACCTGGTGACTACCTCGCAGAAATATCCCCTGCTGTATAACGTGATCAAAAGTGAAGAAGGCGAACGCGTTATTGTATTCACCAACCGCCGTGATCAGGCGCGCAAGCTTGCTGATAATCTGCATCGCAATGGCATCAATGTGGGTTTGCTTTCGGGCGAGGTTGCCCAGCCGAAACGCGTCAAAACCCTTGAAGAATTCCGCAGCGCCGAGCTTCAAGTGCTGGTTGCCACTGATGTTGCAGGACGTGGCTTGCACATTGACGACATTACTCACGTGGTCAATTTCACGTTGCCCGAAGAAGCGGATGACTATGTCCATCGTATCGGCCGCACGGGTCGTGCCGGCGCCTTCGGAACTTCAATCAGTTTTGCGTGTGAAGATGATTCGTTTATGCTGCCAAGTATCGAAGCGAAGATTGGCATGAAGCTGCCGTGTGAACATCCTTCGGCGGAATTACTTGTCGAACCGCCGCCGTTTAGCAAACCCTCCAAGTTCAAGGCTGCCCCGCCGGATGCCAAAAAAAGTGGTAGCGGCGGCCGGAGCACTGGCGGCAAACGCGACAGTCGTCCACGCCGTTAACAAACGTCGCTCATTCCGGCGTAAGCTGGAATGAGCAGTCTTGGGTACGATTCTGCCGCAAGCAACCTCCGTAAAGTATTACGCCCCTTCTCACCACACAACAAAGTCAAGGTTGACCATCGCGTTGCAACAATGCTGCAGGGAAAGCTTATTCCTTTGATAGGACGCGCATGATTTATGGTGGCTTCAAGTCACTGGTCGAAATGTAGGTTTGGTTGTGTACAAATACGCAAAGTATTGAGCTTTACTTCGCGCCGGCATCTTTCAGGATTTGCACGTACTCATCGGCATTGCGGTGCTCCTGCATAAGCTTGAGTATCGTTTTGCCGCCTGGCCCCGGGGCATTGAGGTTGCGACTGGCTTCGGTAAAGAACGCAATAAAGCGTACAAACGCCTCTGGCACCATACCGCGGTAAGCTTTCAACAAGACATGATAATCAGCTGATTCATCATCGATGGGCTTCATGTGCAGGAATGACTCGACTCTTTCGTCG
>CAIYIP010000518.1 GCA_903926285.1 uncultured Gammaproteobacteria bacterium | reverse complement strand
CGCCCCAACGCGCCTCGTATCTTGCCGCGCTTGATGCCCTCGCGGCGGGCAAGCTTGCGGAATATCAAACGCTGCACGATCAGCTTGCCGGATACGCTCTGCTGCCTTATCTCGACTATGCCGAACTGAGTCCTCGGCTTGCCAGCCTTGCCCAGGCCGGTAGTAATTATACCGACGTCGATAGTTTCCTGAACCAGTATGGCGGCACGTATCTCGGCAACAAGCTAGAGCGTGAATGGCTCGTTTTGCTCGCGAGCCAGATGTCGTGGCCAGAGGTCGTGCGGTATTTCAACCCATTCAATACCAATGCCGAGCTCACCTGCCAGGTCTTGCGCGCGCGCCTCGAAACCGGTGACAGCACTTACTACGATGACGTCGAGAAACTGTGGAATGTTGCTACCTCCCAGCCCAACGCCTGCGATCCTGTGTTTGACGCCTGGGTTGCCTCAGGCCATCTGACCCCCGGAATTGCATGGCAGCGGTTCAGCAAGGCTCTGAAGGCGCGCCAGACGGCACTCGCGCGTTTTGTCGCCCAGCAGATGCCAGCGCGCGAACAGGTACTTGCCGAGTTGTATCTGCAGGTTGATAACAAACCCGAATTGCTCAATGACCAAATCATGTTCAGCACCGACAGCCCCGAGATGCGCGAAATTGTTATGCATGGGCTACAGCGCCTCGGCCAGGTTGATGCCAGCATGGCGATGAATTTATGGCAGGGTTATCAGGCCCTGCATAACTTTGAGGATGAACAAAAACTCACGGTACAGCGTTACATCGCGCAGCGCCTGTTATTGCAGGATCACATCGAAGAAACCGAAGCCTTGCTGACAGCACGACCTGAGTTGCTGTCGGAAACCCTCGCCGAGTGGATCTTGCGCGATGCACTCAAGGACGAGGATTGGGGACGCCTTGAAAGCTGGCTTGCACGTCTGCCCGAAGCTGCGCAAGGCACCGAACGCTGGCAGTACTGGCGCGCACGTGCTCTTGCATCGAAAGGTACAAACGCAGCGGTTGCCCAGGCACAGACTATCTACCAGACACTCGCACAAAATCGCAGTTTCTACGGCTTTTTGGCTGCCGATCTGCTCGGGCTTGATTATGCTCTCGTCGACAAACCCGTTCAGGTGAACGAAACCGATATGTTGGCCCTCAATAATTTCCCGGCCATAACACGCGCCCACGAGTTGTATTTTATTGGTGATGAAGCCAATGCTCGCCGCGAATGGGACTATGCCACTGCAGAACTCGCACCCGAACAGATTCCTGCCGCAGGCAAGCTCGCCGAAAGCTGGGGCTGGTACCTCAACGGCATCCAGGCCATGATCAAAGTAAGTTATTGGGATGACCTGCAACTGCGTTTTCCACTGGCCTATGGCGATCTGATTACCAGCGCTGCCAACACCAACGCTATTTCACCGCTGTTTCTGTATGCCATTGCACGCCAGGAAAGCGCCTTCATTCATGACGCCCATTCTTCCGCAGGCGCAATGGGACTCATGCAGTTGATGCCGACAACCGGCGAACAGATGGCAAATGATGCAGGCATGAATTTTTCGCGCCAGGCACTGCTGCAGCCCGACGTCAACATTACGCTTGGCAGCCGTTATCTCGCACAGCTAATGCAGCAGTTCAACGGCAATCGGATTCTTACTGCGGCTGCCTACAACGCAGGCCCCAATCGTGTGAAGCAATGGCTCACTCAGGACACCAATAGATCGCTGCCGTACGACATCTGGATCGAGACCATTCCCTTCAGCGAAACCCGCGGCTATGTGCAAAACGTGCTGTCCTATGTGGTTATTTATGGCTATAGAACGGGCGCGCCAGTAGAGTTTTTGACCCGTAATGAAAGCGGGACTATAGGTCGCGAAAGCCTGTAAATGAATAACCTCTATGCCAACCCGGAACCGCTCCGCGCCGTAATCGATGCTGGGGCTCTCCACAAGTAAGCAACCATCTCTACTTGGCCGCTCAGCCAGCGGCGTTTTTACTCTGCAACACAATTTGCAGTTTTTCCTTGCCATACTCGACGACATCGCCGGCCACAATTTTCTTGCGTTTTTGTGTCTCCACTACCTTGTTCACCCGGACCTCTCCGTTTGCGATCACGGCCTTGGCTTCTCCTCCATTGGTGACAAGGCCTTCAAACTTGAGAATTTTGTAGAGTTCAACGGGTTCAACAGTGATTGTTACCTGGCGCATTTTTTTTGACTCGCGGGTGATTGCTTGCGGAATAAGATGGCAGTCAGGTTAGCAGAAGATGCTATTAATGTCCGGCTTCACTGTTGGTTCTGTGAGGCGGGATAAGCTGTGACCCGATAACGCAAAGTGGGCGTCCGTGTGTGCGTGCCGGCTTGCAAGCCTAGTAATAATACTCAGTATATCCAGGCAACAGAGTGTAGCGGGAGTTGAGGAAAGCAACGATGTCGATGAGCTGGGTGACTTTCATTTCCGGTTTCATGTACATGGGCGAAGAATCGACATCGCGACGTGCAGGTGGCGGAAACTGCTCCAGGTAACGTTCGGAAATCACGTGTTGCGGATTGATGATGGAACTCACGAGGTCTCCATAGGTTTTGGCGTGGGTCAGTTCGCCGCCAAGCTCAACCCT
>CAIYIP010000517.1 GCA_903926285.1 uncultured Gammaproteobacteria bacterium | reverse complement strand
GGGCTCACCCAGGATACCTGGTCTGGTGCCTCACCCGTAGCGACCGCGCCTCTGCTTGCTGGCGGCAATCGCGCCATTCTTCGAAATACCACACAAGGCGTCATCACTTCCGGCGCATCGCCTTACGTGAATGGGCAGGTGGTGCTGGATCGCCAGCTCAATCCGGTAAGGTTTGCACCCGATGGCACTGCCGCGATCGATACACGCAATGTGCTGATCATGTCGTCTGCCTCGCCCGAGATGCGGCAGCAAGTGGATGCCACTGTGGAGTATCAAGGCGCGCAAGGTGGCATGAGTATCGGTGCAGGGATTTCCGATGAAGATGACTACTTGTCACGCTTCGGCAATCTGGGTGGACGCCTGGATTTCAACCAGAAACTGACGAGTATCAATTTTGGCGCCGGGTATACCTCCAGTAATGCCGATGCCGTGCTTGATCCCGATCTTTTGCCTTATCTCAACCGCAGTGCCTATGCATCACAACTTGTGCGCACTCAGGGTTCAGAACGCCTGCAAGGCAAGCGTAACGATCGCACGGTAAACATCGGTCTTACCCAGGTGGTTGATGCCTCCACTTTGTTTGACGTCAGTGTCGGTTACACGAGCAGCCGCGGTTTCATGGAGAATCCGTACAAGGCAACAACGGTGATATTTGTCGGACCAGAAGCCTTTAGCTCAGCTGCGCAGCAAACTGTGAACGGCGACGTGCGCGCCTTGCTGGAACAACGCCCAGACAAGCGCAGGCAGTTGGCAGTGAATGCGCATTATGTGCATCACCTCAGTGCGCTCGATGCTGCGCTTCATCTCGAGTATCAGTTCTCGTCTGATGACTGGGACATTGACACTCACAGTCTTGAAGTACAGTGGGTTCAACCGCTTGGCAACTGGACCTTTACGCCGCGGGTGCGCTACTACACCCAAGGTGCTGCAAATTTTTATCAACCCTTTCTGCTGTCACGGCAGTTTTATCGCAGTGCTGCGAAAGATGCGGCAGGCCGGGAAATATGGTTGAGCCCCGATGCAGAACAAAGACAATTTTTTCGCACTGCCAACGGTGAGTTTGTTGATGGTGGCAATAATCCGGTGGATGCAGGTTTGCTTGACCTGCAACCGCAGTTCGTCGATTTTTCTGCGGCGAAACTGCCGCAGCATTTTTCCAGCGATCCGCGTCTCGCGGCTTTTGGTTCTGTCAGTGCAGGCCTTACTTTGCGTAGAAGTTTTGCGCGTGGCTTCGCAGTGGAAGCCGGGTTTGAATTTTACCAACGTGCCAGCGGCCGGGTCGCAGGCAACAAGGCAGACAGCAGTTTTGCAGACATGGATTATGTGATGGCCAATCTTGCCCTGGAGGTTGACTTGCAAGCCACGACGCGGCGTTTGCGGCGCGAATCGCTGGCAGGCGGCCACGCACAACATGCCGGGCCAATACATGTGGCACACCAGATTCCAGCAGGCATCATGTTCGGGCATCGGCTGACGCAGGCGGGTGCCTTTATGGCGGGCTACAGGGTGAGTCAAACCCGGCAGTCCGGTGCATTATCGCGCGGTACTGAGTCGGTGCTGGATGCGAGTGTGGTGGCAACTGCCTGTAGTGCAGAAGTGCTGTGCCGTTATGCGCCACAGCAGATGAACATGACGATGCATATGCTTGACCTGATGTATGCGCCAACTGATTCCATAACCTTGATGCTGATTCCGCAATTCACGACTATGGACATGCAGGTGCGTGAATTGGCAGGCCGCCCTGCACCGATTCCTGGTGTGCATGAGCATGGCAGCATGGGGGCACATTTCAATTCTGCCGTTGGGGATACCGTTGCCGCAGCACTGATCAGCCTGCACGAAACCGCTACACAAGCGTTGCATCTGGGCCTGGGAGTCAGCATCCCCACAGGCAAGGTGGACATGGAATATCAACGCAGCTTTGGTACAGATGGCGGCTTGCAACATTTCGACATGCAAACCGGCAGCGGTACCTGGGATCTGTTACCCAGCCTGACCTGGTCAGGCACGAGGCAATCGTGGCATTGGGGATTACAGGTGGCAGGCAGCAAACGACTTGAGAGTCGCAACGCTTCGGGGTATCGACTCGGAAATGTCGTGGACGTCTCCGCTTGGGCAGGGCATAACCTCAATTCCTGGCTCTCGAGTACGCTGCGTGTCGCCTGGGCTGATAAAGGCGAACTGCATGGCGATTTCACTGCCTATAATGCGCGCAGTGGGCCCATGGACTTTCCCGCCAATCAGGGGGGCCGATTGCTGGATCTTGGCGTCGGGGTGACGGCGAGTCTGGCGGGCAGCGATATTGCGATCGAATGGCTGCAACCCCTGCGGAATAATTTTGCAGGGGTGCAACTGGAACGCCGTGGTGTAATGACTGCAAGCTGGCGCTACGGGTTCTAGATAGTTTCCTGTCAGCGTGAGCGGATTTTTATGGATGTCCGGACATGCGACTAACATGACACGTGCCAATCACTTCGCGCTGCGGAACAAGCTGGATAAATAAACTGTGACTATTCCTTTCATCACCACTGTCCTGCAGCGCAACCTGCGTCGCTTGCTCACGATACGCCTGATTGTATTTGTCTGTCAGGTGGTTGCCTTGCTGTATGCCTGGTTTGTTTTGAACCTGGACTTGAACTACGCCGCGATGCTCGGCATTTTTACACTGTTAGCCGTGCTCAATGGTGGACTCTATCTGCGCCTGCAAGGCAATGTCAGTCCCGATGTGCGCGAATTTTTTGTGCACTTGCTGGTGGATGTCCTCGGCCTTGCACTGTTGTTGTATTTCACCGGCGGTGCCAGTAATCCGTTTGTGTCGTATTTTCTCGTGCCGATTACGATCGCCGCCGCGACGCTGAGCTGGCACTACACGTCGGCGCTGGTTGCGCTCACCTTGTTGTGCTACAGCCTGCTGCTGTTTTTCTACGAGCCCTTGCTGGCCTTTTCACCGACCATGCCGCTGGACGCACACATCAATATGCCGGGCATGGTGCATGCGGCGCAGAGTCCGATCAGTCTGCATATTGTCGGCATGTGGTTCAATTTTGTGGTGAGTGCAAGTCTGATCACATGGTTCGTCCTGAAGATGGCAGTGGAAAATCGCGAGCAGGCTGCACGCCTCAGTCGTTATCGCGAAGATACCTTGCGTGATGAACAGATTCTCGCCCTTGCCACACAAGCGGCAGGTACCGCGCATGCACTGGGCACGCCGCTGGGCACGATGGCGGTATTGCTCAAGGAACTGCAAGTGGAGCATGGGGCAAATCCGGAGTTGCTGAAGGATTTGCAGGTATTGCAGCAACAAGTGGCAAACTGTCGCGCTGCATTACTGACGTTGGTGGAAAAAGCCGATCTGAAAAATCAGCAGCCGCAGGCAATCGGCTTGCATGACTTCGTGCAGGCGCTGCTCGACCAATGGCAGCTGCTGCGCCCGGAAGTGACCTGTAAGCTGGCCGTGCAGGCGGGAGTCGCTCCTTCGATATGGCTGGATGTTACGTTGCAGCAGGCCTTGATCAACATGCTCAACAATGCTGCTGATGCCAGTACGCAAGGCCTTGAATGTGAGTTGGCCTGGGATACCGAAAACTGGTCACTGAAGATCAGGGACTTTGGTGAAGGCATACATCCTGAACTTGAGGAACAGTTGGGCACGCGGATTGTCAGCACCAAAACCAATGGTTTGGGTGTGGGCCTGGTGCTGAGTCAGGCGACGGTAAATCGGCTGGGCGGCAGGGTGAGTCTGTATCCGGTTGTACGCACCGGGAAAGAAGTGCAGGGGACACGCACCAGCGGAAATTTGCCAGGGACACTCACTGCTAATTTGCAAGGCACACTCACTGAAATCGTATTGCCGCTGGACAAGGCGGCCGCTGAATTCATGGCGACTAAGCCGGCAGCGCCTGGTCATGACTGATACCGCTGCTGCCACCATACTGCTGCTCGATGATGACATCACATTTGTGGAAGTGCTGGCGCGCGCGTTGCGCAGACGTGGTTATGGAGTGTTGCAGGCGCATAACATCGAAAGTGCATTAACGCAGGCGGCTATTGCGCCGCCGCACTATGCCGTAGTTGATATGAAAATAAGTCACGAGTCCGGACTTGATTGTATTGCGCCGCTGCTCGTCATCAATCCGCTTATGCGCATCCTGATTCTCACGGGTTATTCCAGCATTGCAACGGCAGTGGCAGCCATCAAGATCGGCGCTTTTGACTATGGGTGCAAGCCACTTGATGCGGATGAGATTTTGCTTAAGCTGGGTCTTGGGCAAGCAGACAATTCAGCGCCTCCGTTGCCGGCAGAACCACTCTCGGTAGATCGGTTGGCGTGGGAACACATTCAACGTGTGCTCGCCGAAAACACCGGCAACATTTCTGCTACTGCGCGCAGCCTTGGCATGCATCGACGCACCCTGCAGCGCAAGTTGCTCAAGCGGCCGGTGCGTCAGTAATCATTTCTCAAAATTCAAAAAAGCAAAACAAAAAAGGAAGCAAAAAAAGACAGCCTGAGATGTCCTCAATCTGCATCTCAATCTACATCTCACTCTACATCCCCACTCGACATCCTCAATCTACAAATGTATGCCCGAATCCGGATGGCTGTCCTCTTCCGGTTCAGTTATCCTCGGATGGCAGAACTGGAGACTGAATGGAAAACAACATCACCCTCATTACAACCCTTGCCAGTGGTTTTGGTATTGCGCTTGTACTTGGTTTCATCGCCGTGCGTCTCAAGGTGCCGGCGCTGGTGGGCTATCTCCTTGCCGGCATCGTTATCGGGCCGTATAGCCCGGGTTTTGTCGCCGACATCGAGCTTGCCTCCCAGTTATCCGAGATTGGCGTGATGCTACTGATGTTCGGCGTGGGCCTGCATTTCTCATTAAATGACCTGCTGGCAGTAAAACGTATCGTGGTTCCGGGCGCCGTGGTGCAGATGTCATTTGCGACAGTGCTGGGTATCGCGCTGACGTCGTGGTGGGGCTGGAGTGTAGGCAGTGGCCTCGTGTTCGGCCTGTGCCTGTCGTGTGCGAGTACCGTGGTACTGCTCAAAGCGCTGGAAGCCCAGCGTGTGCTCGACACAATGAACGGGCGTATCGCCGTTGGCTGGCTCATCGTCGAGGATCTGGCCACGGTGCTGGTTCTTGTACTGATGCCGCCCTTGGCAGGTGTGCTTGGCAGCACACTCGTCGGCACAGTGGGTGAAGCCGACGCCAGCAACGGTGCCCTATGGCTGACGATTGGTAAAACCCTTTTGCAGGTGTTCGCCTTTATTGCCTTGATGCTGATAGGCGGACGTCGCGCCTTGCCATGGTTGTTGTGGCAGGTGGCCCGCACCG
>CAIYIP010000516.1 GCA_903926285.1 uncultured Gammaproteobacteria bacterium | reverse complement strand
TGTCGGCAAGCGCCAGTTGCGCCTACGCGAAGGCGGCTCGCTGTGTGACGTAGCGCCGACCCTGCTCAGCCTCATGAGCCTGCCGCAGCCTATAGAGATGACCGGGCACTCGTTGGCAGAGTTCATATGATACGAGCCTGGATCTTTTGCTCAGGCTTATTCCTAACCAGTCAGATCCTGGCCCAGAGCACGCCTGATCCAAAAGAGCTGGAGCGTATCAATACAGCTATCGCCAAAATACAGACCGAGGTTGAGAGTACGCGCAATCAGCGCAGTGAAGTAAGCAAAGAAATCCAGGAAAGTGAAAAATCCATTCAGGCAGTCATGCGCCAGATAGCAGAGATCAATGCTCTTGTTGCCGATAAAGAAACCAGCCTACCGGAGATGCGGCAACAAGCTGCGGAGCTCGAAAAGAACCGGTCACAACAGCAGGAACTTATTGCCAGTTATCTCAAGACTGCCTGGATGAACGGCAATCAAGGGTATTTGAAACTGCTACTGTCCCAGAAAGACCCACACCAGAGTGCACGCATGCTGCGCTACTATCAGATCTTGAATAATGCACGTGCCGCCAGAATATCTGAATACAACCAGACTCTCGCCAATCTGGATTTGGTAAAAGCCAGCATTACCGGCACCACTGAAGAGCTGCAGCTCAAGCAGCAGGAACTCCTGGAACAGAAAAGTCTGCTCGCAAGCACACAGCAGCAACGCCAGCAAAAATTAGCGAAGCTGGATGCAACTCTAGGCGAACGTGGCGAGGAGCTGGCAGGGCTCGAACAGGAAAGAGTTGAAATTGCGCTACTGCTGGAAGAATTACGCCGTTCAATCAGCAATATCGCGCTTGGCACAGACCAGGAAGCCTTCGTCAAACGCAAGGGAAAACTGGACTGGCCGCTGGACGGGAATATCACGCAAACCTTCGGCAGCCAGCACAGCTTGGGCGATCTGACATGGGAAGGCGTAACGATAGCCGGTAAAGCTGGTGCTGATGTACAAGCAGTTCACCACGGCAGGGTGGTGTTTTCAGACTGGTTTAGCACCTCGGGCCTGCTATTGATAATTGACCATGGGGATGGTTACATGAGTCTCTATGCGCACAATCAGGATCTCTACAAGACGGTGGGCGAGTGGGTAGCAGCCGGTGAAGTAATTGCTGCAGTTGGCAATACTGGTGGCAATCGCGATTACGGTCTCTATTTCGAAATCCGCCATAACGGCAAGGCAGAAAACCCCTCACTTTGGTGCTCGGCGCGTAACTGACTTCTATAGGTACTGCTTTATGAAGCTCGCAACATTGAACAATCTCCCCCATTCATTTGCGCGCAGCACACTTGCTGTATGCATCCTGAGCACGCTGGTTATGACTGCTTTTGCGGCAGACGAACCGGTAATTGCTCCGGCAACGCCAGCTATTGCAGAGACACCGGAAGTGAGCCCTAATGACCTGCCACTTCCGCTAGATGAAGTCCGGATTTTTGCGCAGGTGCTCAACCAGATCCGCAATGCATATGTCGAACCGATTGACGACAAGACCCTGCTTGAAAACGCAATCAAGGGCATGCTTGCCGGAATCGACCCCCATTCTTCCTATGTATCAAACGCTGCTTTCGACCAATTGCAGGAAAGCACCACTGGTGAGTTCGGCGGTCTTGGTGTGGAAGTAGGAATTGAAAACGGCCTGATTAAAATCATCAGCCCCATGGATGATTCGCCCGCCTCCAGAGCCGGCATCCAGGCTGGCGACCTCATCATCAAGCTTAATGACACTCCCGCACAGGAAGTAACGCTCGGTGATACGACTGACATGCTGCGCGGCGAACCTGGCACTTCCATAAGATTGACTATATTGCGCGAAGGCGTGGCAGAGCCTTTTGAAGTAACCGTTGTGCGCGAAATCATCCGTGCCCGCAGTATTCGTTATCGCGAAGTTGAACCTGGGTATGGTTATGTCCGCATTTCCCAGTTTGCCGCCAAAACGGGCGATGAAGTAGTGGAAGCGCTCGAGAAAATGCAGGTTGAGACGCCACTCAAGGGACTTGTGCTTGATTTGCGCAATAATCCGGGCGGTGTCTTGCAGGCCGCTGTTGGCGTAGTGGACGCCTTTATTACTGATGGTTTGATTGTGTATACCGAGGGCCGCATTGCAAATTCCGAGATGCGCTTCGAGGCAACTCCGGAAGACCCCAGCAAAGGTGTGCCTCTAGTCGTGCTGATTAATGGTGGCTCGGCTTCAGCTTCAGAGATTGTGGCAGGTGCCCTGCAGGATCATCAGCGCGCAATCGTCATGGGTACGCAGAGTTTTGGCAAAGGTTCAGTGCAAACAGTGCTGAATCTGGGCAATGAACGCGCGATCAAACTCACCACATCCTTATACTTCACGCCCAATGGCCGCTCTATTCAGGCAACAGGAATTACGCCCGATATTACAATCGATCGTGGTCAGGTAACCAAGATTCCTGACAGTGTTGTGGCCTACCGCGAAGCCGACTTGAATAGACATCTGGGCAATGGCAACGGAACTGAAACCGAAGAAACCGCACCGGTTAGTGCACCTGAGTTGGCCGCAGAGGCTCCCGAAGTACTCGTGGAAGATTACCAGTTGAACGAAGCAATTAATCTGCTCAAAGGCTTGAACATACTGAAAGCAAAGGGGTAGAGCCCAATCATGTTTTACAGAGAGGTGACTGTAATCACCTCTCTGTTGTAAGCGGCATTACTGTCTCTGACTTAATATCCCTCAACGCATTTCCACGCCACGCTCGCGCATGTACTGCTTCGCCTGCGGTATCGTGAATTCGGCGAAATGGAAAATGCTTGCAGCGAGCACTGCATCAGCCTTGCCGATGAGAATGCCATCCACGAGATCCTGCAAACTGCCCACACCACCGGACGCAATTACAGGCACTGATACTGCTTCGCTGATTGCCAGATTCAGTTCAAGATCGAAACCACTCTTGGTGCCATCTCGATCCATGCTGGTCAGCAGAATTTCGCCAGCACCGTAACTCACCATCTTCTTCGCCCAGGCAATAGCCTCAAGCCCTGTCGGATTGCGGCCGCCATGCGTGAAAATTTCCCAGCGCTTAGGCTCGCCGGGTTTCGACACACTCTTGGCATCAATCGCCACGACAATACACTGCGACCCAAATCGTTCAGCAGCTTCTCTGACAAATTCCGGATTGAGTACTGCACTCGTGTTGATACCCACCTTGTCAGCACCTGCGTTGAGCATGTTGCGAATATCCTGCAATTTGCGGATGCCGCCACCAACAGTCAATGGAATAAACACCTGACTTGCAATGGCTTCAACGGTGTGAATAGTGGTGCTGCGTTCGCCGCTGCTTGCGGTGATATCGAGGAAGGTAATTTCGTCTGCACCCTGATCGCAGTAACGTTTGGAAATTTCAACGGGATCACCCGCATCACGAATGTCCATGAACTTGACACCTTTCACTACGCGGCCATTATCGCAGTCAAGACAAGGGATAATACGTTTGGCAAGACTCATGACTGACCGTTCCAGCTAAGAAAATTTTCCAGCAGCTGCAAGCCATTGCGCTGACTCTTCTCCGGATGAAATTGCACCGCAAAGACATTTTTGCGCGCCATTGCAGAACAGAATGGTGCGGGGTAATCAGTTGTGCCCACAATTTCTGCCTGCGTGTCAGGGTCCACGTAATAACTGTGCACAAAATAGAAGCGGTCGTTGTCGGCGATGCTCCGCCACATTGGATGCGCTTTGGTTTGCTTCACTCTGTTCCAACCCATGTGCGGCACTTTGAGCAGCTGACCATCTGCATCAGTCATGTGATCTTGAAAACGCCGGACTTTTCCAGCAAAAAGCCCTATGCAGTTAACGCCACCATTTTCTTCGCTGCTCTGCATCAAGGCCTGCATGCCCACACAAATCGCAAGCACAGGTTTTTGCTTTACCTGTTCGCGCAGAATTTCGTCGATACACAGACGTTTGATTTCACTCATGCAATCACGCATCGCACCCACACCCGGAAACACCAGGCGATCCGCAGCTGTTAATACGGAAGGATCAGCAGTAATACTGACCTTGATACCCTTACCCACATGCTCCAGCGCTTTCGCAACGGAATGCAGATTACCCATGCCATAGTCAATAACAGCGACGTGTTTCATTTCGAGATCATTAATCCAGAACTAACCGGTGAGAGTGCCCTTGGTGGAAGGCACAGTGCCTTGCATACGCGGGTCAAGCTCAATGGCCATCCGCACAGCGCGGCCAAAAGCCTTGAATACTGTTTCTATCTGATGATGCGCATTGTTGCCGCGCAGGTTATCGATGTGCAGGCTTACCTTCGCATGATTCACGAAGCCCTGAAAAAACTCGAAGAACAGATCGACGTCGAAATCGCCAACCGTGCTGCGTTTGAAAGGAATGTTGTATTCGAGGCCGGGACGGCCGGAGAAATCTATCACTACACGCGATAAGGCTTCGTCGAGCGGCACATAGGCATGGCCATAACGACGAATGCCAGTCTTGCTGAGCGCCTTGTCTACTGCCTGACCCAGCGTGATGCCAAGGTCTTCGACAGTGTGATGTGCATCTATCTGCAAATCGCCATCGGCAACGATGTCCATATCGATCAAACCATGACGCGCGACCTGTTCGAGCATGTGTTCGAGAAAGGGCAAACCGGATTGAATTTTGAATTTACCGCTGCCATCAAGGTTGATACTCACCTTGATACGGGTTTCGTTGGTATTGCGTTCTACGCTGGCCTGACGCTCAGACATGAAGTGATCCTGGTGCGGCAACAAAGATGTGATTATACCGGCAAACCAGGGCTGGAGACCATGCGGCTGTTGCAACAGCACAAGATCAACGCTCACCTCATAAAGCCGGCAGTGGGTAAGTTACTGATCAAAATGTACCTGTCTGCGGCAATTAATTCATTACCCCGATTCATGCAGACCATTGTTTCTGTCAATCACGTATGAGCTGGTTATAATCACGCCAATTCCCGGCTATCCCTTCCAGCACCTTCCATGACTGATCAAGTATTCAGCACCGCACTATTGACCTGGTTCGATCAATTCGGTCGCAAACATTTACCATGGCAGCAACAGCAAACGCCCT
>CAIYIP010000515.1 GCA_903926285.1 uncultured Gammaproteobacteria bacterium | reverse complement strand
TGCAATCAATGTCGTGATCGCCTTCAACGAGGCGAATATTTTTTACCCGAGTGCCTACCTTGACGACTAACGACGAACCTTTGACCTTGAGATCCTTCAGCACGCTAATAGTATCGCCATCCGCCAGCACATTACCGACTGCATCACGAACAACTCTTGCACCTTCTTCAACTGCAGGCTCGGCGGTAGCTGACCATTCGTGCGCACATTCCGGACAGACAAACATGTCGGCATCGGCATAGGTAAATTCAGATTTGCATTTTGGGCAGGGAGGCAAAGTGGTCAAAAGTATTTCCTGAGTGTTAACGGATGAATGACTGCAAAGATGCTGGTAAACACGAGCCATAAAAAAAGAGGACGTGAGTCCTCTTTTTTCAGCAGTTTTTTTATCAAACTGAGCTGTTAACCATTACCACCGGTATAAGGCAGCAGGCGGCCAATGATAATCACGAACACCCAGACCACCAAAGAGATTAATGCAATCACCTTGGCACGGAACGGTGCCTGCTGGCCATCTGCCAGTTGCACGAGCTCCTTGTGTTCGCCAAACCAGAACCACAGCGCGTTGACACCAGCAATGGCAATCAGACCCATCTTCCACTGAAAGCCCGGATTAGCGAGGTAGTTGAAAGGATCGGCATGCAGGAAGGCAAGACCGGTCAAGAGATTTACACCGAAGGCGATGATCGCCACGGGGATAAACTTCATGCAGGCCTTCATGTTCAGATTTGGCGCAATGCCAAGAATGCGGCCATCGACCACCAGCAAGGCGCCAAACAGCCAGATCAAGCCCAGAAAATGCAGAGTTTCCATTAATGGAAACATCCAATAAATATCGACCATCACACCGTGAAACCAGGTGTTTTGCAGCCATTCAGCAAACGGTTCCCAAGACATAGTTATCCCCTTATCAGGCCAAGTAGGCCATCAGGCGGCCAGTAACAACACCCACTATCCAGCAGAGCAGGCACACCACAGCCAGCAGCTTTTGCACAGCTACCGGTTTATTGTCACGCACGGCACCCATTACTAACTTCATGAGTATCCCGCCCAGTACAATGGCACCTATCTTCAATTGAAAAGTGCCCTGAAACACGTAACTGCTCGTGCTGCCCGCAAACAAAATCAAACCCGATACCAGGTTGATGAAAAACCCCAGCCACGCGATGTTGAAGAGGCGCGCAAACGCAGGAACGGACAGCTCTTTGGCAAAACCCAGCACCCGCATGTTCAAGACAACCACAACACCCATGACTGTTGCCATGCCAACGGCATGACAGAACAACACGATTGGATAACCCCAGAGCGATTCACGAATGAAAATGCCCATGGGACCTTCTTCATACCACAGCAACGCATCCATGATCAGATCTCACCTGTTATGCACTGCAGAAGCGCAGTGTCTTAAATTCACACTTTTTATTTCAACACAATGCGGGGTATTGGCAACAGCGGCAGTAACTTTGGCAGACATCTGATGAGTGATTGGTTGATCAATATCAAGTATGTGATATGCCGAAATTGGTTTCGGTCGTGTTGTTATGCATCCCGAAAAAAGCTGGTCTAAAGTAAACCAGCAGCAACGAATAATCAACCGGGAAAATATGTATTAAAACGTTCGTCAGCAAAGATATTTACTGCTTTGTCGCGTTTTGCGGAAACATTGCGCAAGCAATATGCAGATCAGTTAAACCCGGCAAACCAGCAACACGAGCACTCAATATCGCGGGTCGTACATATTGCGCTGCACCCGCTCCACAAAATTCTTGTCAACCATCTGATGTGTCAGACCAGCCTGTGCCGCAGCCTCGGCTACTGCCGCTGCAATACGCAGAGAGACTTCGCGAATTTCCTGCAACGGCGGGTAAAGACAGCCCTGAGCTATCCGTGCTTCCGACACGGCTTCTGCGAGAGCCTTCGCGGACGCAATCAGCAGATCATCGGTAATGCGGGTCACACCAGCCTGCAGTACGCCAAGACCGAGGCCTGGAAAAATATAGGCATTATTGCCTTGTCCGGGAACAAGAGTGCTGCCGCTGTAGACAACAGGTGCAAACGGACTGCCGCTCGCAAAAATGGCGCGGCCCTGCGTCATCATGTACGCCGCTTCAGCGGTACATTCTGCCTTCGACGTGGGATTGGACAACGCAAAAATGATTGGCCGCTCATTATGCTCAGCCATTTTTTCGAGGATAGCGCGCGTGAACGTACCGCCGCGAGCCGTAGCGCCAATCAGTGCTGCAGGCTTGATACTGTCGATTGCCTCTTCAAGAGACATCGGCGGCAGATCGGCCGCGAAAGGCGCAGCATGTGAGGTGATTTCTGCACGATCGCGAGTAATCAGGCCTTTGCTGTCGCAGCAGTAGCAACGTGCGCAGGCTTCTTCATAAGTGAGACCTTCGCGCTGCATCGCAACAGCAAGCAAGGCCGCTATGCCAGTTGCTGCTGAACCCGCACCTGCAAACAGAAAGCGCATCTCTGACAGGCGTGTGCCAGTAATCCGTGCTGCGGCATAAAAGCCCGCGAGAGCAACTGCGGCAGTGCCCTGAATGTCATCATTGAAACACAGCAAACGGTCCTGATATTTTTCGAGTAGCGCAACCGCATTCAGCGTGGCGAAATCTTCGAACTGCAGCAAGGCTTTTGGAAAATTATGCTGCACTGCCGCAATAAACTCTTCGATGAAATCAAAATATTCCTGGCCACGGATACGCGCTTCACGACGCCCTTGATAACGCCCGTCCTGCCTGAAGCGCAGATTATCGGTGCCAACATCGAGTGTGATCGGCATACACTGCGCAGGATCAATGCCCGCACATGCACAATAAAGTGCCAGCTTGCCTATTGGGATGCCCATGCCGCTGACGCCGAGATCGCCGAGACCCAGGATACGTTCGCCATCGGTTACCACGATCAGCCTTACGTCCTTTTCCAGCCAGTTGCCAAGCATGGCATCAAGATTGCCTTTTTGATCGAATGATACGTAAAACCCGTTGGTTTCGCGGAAATGAGTGGAGAATTCCTGGCAGGCCTGCCCCACGGTCGGGGTATAGACAATCGGCATCAGTTCGTCGATATAGTCAATCAGAACGCGGTAATAAAGCCGCTCGTTACGTTTCTGGAGGCCCGCCATGTAGCGGTATTTGTCGATGGGATCACCCTTACCACGAATGTTGATCATGACCCACTCCACCTGCTCAGCGAGCGTGCTGATATTGGGTGGCAACAGACCATGCAAAGCGTTCTCGGTGCGCTCGGCAAAGGTAAAGGCAGTCCCCTTGTTAAGTCGGGGATTATTCAATAAGGCAAAGGCTTTGGCATTCATGTTTGGCAAGGCACCAACTCGAAAAGTGCGCAAGCGTAGCCAGCAAGAATGCACGTGTAAAGATATTTATCTTTTCTGCCCACAGGAACTTGGCGCGGGCGGCAGCACCCTGATGGCGTTAATGCCTCAATGTTATTGACGTACCATTTCCAGATACCCACGTCCCACTGGCTTGCCGTCGGCAGCAAACACATCTACCGCTCCTTCCCAGTAGGGGATACTCAGCTCCATGAGCTGTGCATCGACCACAGCCTTCACGCGCCATTCATGTTCTTCGAAACGCATGCGCCACTCGGTTGCATAGTCAACTCCGGCCGGGCTGGCCCACCAGGCGCTTTCCTCCAGAATGATTTCAGAATTACTGACTAATTGCTGGATGCCATTTTCGTCCGTCCAGTTACCCTGGCTGTTGCCATGGGCCGCGCCAGACAGCGTACGCAGTTGGTAATACATCAATTCCTGGCCATCATCGAATTGCAGCGAGAACCAGTCCCAGCCGCTCTGGTCGTCAGCAAGCGCACTCGTACTCCATTCGCGATCAAGCCAGCTGTTGCCGCTCACTTCGAATACTTCGGTGCCGATCGTTATTTTGCCTGCGCTCGGCATACGCGTAAGGCTGTAGTAGTAGGAAGCATTGCCGGCTGCGGGACTTTTCTGGCTAAGTCCATTTTGGCCCTGCAACGCGGGAGGCTTGCTGCTGCCAAGGTCAAGGTTCAGGGCAAGACCTTCATCTGCCACCTGCAGGTGCCAGGGATAGTCATTACCCGCGCTGGTTAACGTCCAGTCTTCGAGCCACACCTTGAACGGAGAAACCTGCGCGCCGGCAAGCCCGGGATTCTCGCGTGAAAAACGTTCGCGTGCTTCGTGGGCACCAGCCTCTGCATCAGTAATTGCAAAGTGCGCCATCCACAACCGTTCGCTGTCCCAGGCTGAAGCGGCGCCAGGTGCCTCAGGAGGACGCATGGCAGCGTTGAAAAAGGTCACCTGGTAACCAAAGCGGCGACCTTGTGCTGTTTCCAGATTGCCGGTCAGGTACCACCATTCATTGCGAAAACCCGGATGTGGCCCATGGTCAGCGGGAAAAATAAATTCACGCGGTGTGTCTGCGCGCAAAAATCCCTCTGTGTTGCCACCGCCGAGAATTTGGTTGAGCGGCAAGGCTGATGAGGCAACAGGTGCGTCACTGCAGCTTGCAAGCAAACCAAGCATCAACAAAATAGAAGCGGCAACACGCATCGTCATCACTCTTCCCTCAGGGCTTGCGCAGGACTGACACCTGCAACCCGCACTGCCGGATAAATACCCGCAAGGCCGGCCGCAACAATAGCCAGGAACATCGCCTGCACAAGAACCGATGTTGGCAAGATGTGCAGCATGCTCCAGCCGAACGAACGTTTGTTGATGACATCAATCAATACATCCGACATCAAGAGGCCAAGCGGTAACGCAAACAGGCCCGCCAACAAACCCATTACGAGCGTCTGGATACCAATCATGCTGGCCACTTCCTGCACGGTCATACCTGTGGCCCGCAGCAATGCATACTCGCGCATACGTTCGAGCTGCAGTGCGATCAATGCGCTCAGCACCCCGACAAAAGCCACGCTGATCGCCAGCAAGCGCAGCACATGAGTAATCGCAAAGGTGCGGTCGAAAATCGTGAGTGTGATACGCCGGATGTCTGCATTCGCAGCGACACCCCAGGTGCCGGGCAAATCTGCAACATAGGCACGCAGGTCGCGTTGCAGCGCAGCAAGGTCCTGGCCGTCTGCTGCATGCAGGATCAAACTCGTTGGTGCGCTGTCCGGCCACCATTGTGCGTACAGGTTCTGTGCCATCGCGACCATGCCGGGCCCCGTCGTGTAGTCATAAAAAATTCCAGCCACGGGAAGTGTGAGT
Source organism: uncultured Gammaproteobacteria bacterium (assembly GCA_903926285.1). Classification (GTDB taxonomy): domain Bacteria; phylum Pseudomonadota; class Gammaproteobacteria; order Pseudomonadales; family Pseudohongiellaceae; genus CAILUG01. The sequence continues at coordinate 1,418 of CAIYIP010000515.1, read as the reverse complement.
GAACCCTGGGGTGAATAAAGCGTCATGGTGTCGTTGACATCGAGGTTGTGGAGATATGCAAAGGGCTCGGAAACCAGCAGCCCGGTACCCGCTTCTGCTGACCGCAAACCATCGGGGCTTAAGGTTTTGACAAACAGATTACCTTCAAGGCCATCGCCGTAGGCAGTCACTCGTATTTCGCTGACATTACTTTCGACACGCTGGTTATAAACCCGAGTCAGACTCTGCACCTGCAGCTGATCACGCACGAATGATTCGAGCTCGCCAGAAATTGCCCCGGATTCACTGTCGAGCCTGCTGACCTGGATATCACCACTGAGCGTCTGGTCCAGCCACAGAATAACCGTCTGCCGGAAACTGCCAACCATAATGCCAACACCCACTGTTACTGACACCGCTACAGTCAACGCGGCGACTGCCATGCCTGTCCGGCTGATGCCAGATTGAATATTGCGCAGTGCGAGCCGGGTTTTCTGTTGCAGATATTGGCTGCAGCTATATAGACACAGCTGCATGCAGCTGTGCATCGCAAGTGGAATCAGCAGGCAAAAGCCGAAGATCAGCAAATTGAGCGCAACGAAGCCCGTTACAAGCGAACCACTTTCCGGCAACAGCAACAGCAGGCCAACGCCCATCACTAGGCCACCGAAGAGTGCAAGCTGCGGCAGTTGCCTCTGGATACTTTTGTCCTGCACCGCGCGCTGCTGCAGAGTGACTGGCTGCGCACGGCCCGCTTGCCAGGCTGGAATTGCCGCTGCGAGCAACGACACGCCGGTGCCCCATAACATGCCCTTGCCCAGCACAAGCGGGTCGAGCAGAAATGAGGTCACGCTCAAATTGAAATAGAGATCGTCAATGGTACGCGTCACAAGCTTGACGAGTCCCCGTCCGAGGATCAGGCCGCAGACAACACCTGCAGCGCTGGCCAGGATGCCGCGCAAGATACTTTCGAGCAGAATGAGCAACGTCAATTCGCGACGACTTACACCAAGCGAACGCATGATGCCCAGTGTCTGCTGGCGCTGTAATACCGACAGGCTTACGGTGTTGTAGATCAGCAGACCAGCAACGAGGAGCGCCAGCAAACTCATCGCGAGCAGGTTTACACCAAACGCACTGGTCATCTGTTCGAGTGCCGCATTGCGCGAATCAGTTGCCACGAGAGTCAAGCCAGCAGGCAGCCAACTACGCAGTGCATCAGCCTCACTGTCGGTGAGAATCAGGTCGATGGAATCGATGCTGCCCTGCTGTCCTGTCAGCGCCTGGGCAGTTGCAATATCAGCAAACACCAGACCTTCGGTGGCAACCGGCTCGCTGCTAGCAAACGTGGCGGCAAGTGTTGCGCTTTGCGAACCCTGGCCGCTCCCAAGTGTGAATATTTCGTCGACATTCACCTCTGCAGCAAGCGCAGTATCTTC
>CAIYIP010000514.1 GCA_903926285.1 uncultured Gammaproteobacteria bacterium | reverse complement strand
CATGCGGGCGATGGTCGCTGGCGTCCGGGTGCGTCTCTTCCCTCAGGACTCTCCGGCAATTCCAAAAAATCGATTTGAATTACGCACTGCACTTGAAGACCTGAAGGCGGCCTGACTTTCCGGGACCGTCGCCCGCATGGATGCGGGCGTTCGAGCCCCCATGGATGGGTTCACGGCGTGTCCTGGAAAGTCAGGCCGCCTTCAGGCCAACCAGAGAACCAAAGAACCAAAGAACCAGAATTTGTTTCGCCATAAACGCACCTACAACAACCTATATTCGATGACGCAGGAATTCTCACGCTCTGGCATTCCGTGTAACATCCGCCCAGTTTTTGGCGACTCAGCACCCATCAGGATTCAATGCAATTCACCGGCTCCCACATTCTCTCCATCAATCAGTTTGACATTCAGGATGTAGAGCGACTATTCCAGGTGGCCGATGCGATGGAGCCCTACGCGCAGCGGGCCAAACGCACGCGGGTTCTCGAGGGCGCGATTCTCAGCAATCTCTTTTTTGAACCATCGACCCGTACCCGCGTGAGCTTCGGCTGCGCATTTAATCTACTCGGCGGGCATGTCAGGGAAACCTCCGACATCAAGACCTCTGCCATCAGCAAGGGCGAATCGCTCTACGACACAGCAAGAGTCATCAGTGGCTACAGCGACGTGATTGCCATGCGGCATCCAGTTGCGGGTTCAGTAGAAGAGTTTGCCCGAGCAAGCCGGGTACCCGTCATCAATGCAGGCGATGGTCCTTCCGAACATCCCTCCCAGGCCCTGCTCGACCTGTACACCATTCGCAAGGAACTCGGAATCAATGGCCCGGTTGCCAATTTTCGCATCGCCATGGTCGGAGATCTTAAATATGGGCGCACCGTACACTCCCTGAGCAAGCTGCTTTGCTTGTACAACAACATCCATTTCACGCTGGTGTCGCCGGTTGAGTTAAGAATGCCGGCCGAAATCGTCGACCAACTGCGCGCCGCAGGTCATAAGGTGATTGAAACCGAAGATATGCAGGAAGGCCTGCAGAATAACGACACCGTCTACCTGACGCGTATCCAGGAAGAGCGTTTTTCGCATCAGCGCGAAGCTGATATCTACCGCGGCCGTTTCCGCCTCAACCAGGCGATCTATACACGGCACTGCAAACCGAACACCGTCATCATGCACCCCTTGCCGCGCGATTCACGCGCCGAGGCAAATGAGCTCGATGAAGACCTTAACCAGCATCCCAGCCTGGCTATCTTCAGGCAAACCGACAACGGCGTGTTGATTCGCATGGCGCTCTTTGCGCTGACGCTCGGCGTGGCCGACAGCGTGCAAAAATATGAAGAAGAAGTACGCTGGTTCACCGCCCGGCGCTACAACAAGCCCTCCCCCCCGCGTTAATAAGCCACAATCGGGCTGCATCTTCCCCAGTCCGTGCGCTTAATTTTACATTTCCAGAAAAATTTAGTGCGCTGGTTCACACTCAGGAGGTATGCAGAGACCTCGCCTCTAATGATTCCGCCATAATCTGCCGATATCTACACTTTCAGCTATAGACGAGGAGTTTGTATGGACCTGATGGGCATGCTGAAGCAAATGGCAGAAATGGATGGGTCTGACTTGTTTTTAACGACGGGAGCTCCCCCTAGCGTAAAGGTGTTTGGCAAGATTGCGCTTTTGAACCACACGGTGATGGGAAAAGGCGATGTTAAAAAAATTGCCTATTCCATTATGAATAGTGAGCAGATTGCGCAATTTGAAAACAATCCGGAAATGAACCTGGCACTGGGTCAAACCGGCGTAGGCCGTTTCAGGGTCAACATCTTCCAGCAGCGCGGCGAAGTTGGCCTCGTGGCACGTACCATCAAAACCGATATTCCCAACTTCCGCACTTTAGGCCTGCCCGAACTCCTGACGGAGGTCATGATGCAGAAGAATGGCCTGATCCTGTTCGTAGGCGGCACAGGTTCCGGAAAGTCCACTTCGCTTGCTTCGCTAATCGACTATCGCAATACGCATTCAGCTGGCCACATCATCACGATTGAAGATCCGGTTGAATTTATCCACTCGCACAAAAAATCAATCGTCAACCAGCGTGAAGTGGGCATAGATACCCACTCCTATGAAGAAGCGCTGAAGAACACTTTGCGCCAGGCGCCCGATGTAATCCTGATCGGTGAGATTCGGTCGCGCGAAACCATGGAGCATGCACTGGCGTTTGCGGAAACGGGCCACTTGTGTCTGTCGACCCTTCATGCCAACAATGCAAACCAGGCTATCGACCGTATCATCAACTTCTTTCCGGAAGAGCGTCACAAGCAGCTGTTCCTGGATCTTTCCCTCAACCTGCGCGCATTTATATCGCAGCGCCTGATTCCCTCTGTTGACGGCAAACGTGCGGCCGCAGTGGAAATCATGTTGGGTACGCCGCGTCTGGCCGACCTGATTAAAAACGGCAAAATCGACGAGCTCAAGGAAGTGATGGAGAAATCCGAAAACCTTGGTATGCGTACGTTTGACTCCGCGCTCTATCACCTCTACAAACAAGGCAGGATTTCACTGGACGAAGCGTTGAAAAATGCGGATTCCAAAAACAACCTGCGCCTGAAGATCTCGCTGGACGAAGCCGATTCCGCAAAAGCGAATTCGGCACTGGGCGGACTTTCACTGGTCGACAAAGACGAAATGGCTCCCCATTACTAGTTGATTACATGCATGCCCTTGCCACTAGATACACGTCGGGATTTACTGCCAAAACAGGCATAAATCCTGACTGTGCTGTCTTTCTGCCGAAGACTTCGTGAGCGTTCCATCCGCACTTTTGGGCTACGCAAAATAGCCCGCAGCAGAATAATCAATGTTCCCGCGTGGCAAAAAACCGCAGTTCAGGCCAGCGCTCTTCAGTGAGACTCAGATTGACCCTGGTCGGAGCGAGATAGGTCAGGTGACCACCGCCATCAATCGCGATGTTGTCGGCCGCTTTCTTTTTGAATTCTGCCAGTTTAGCTGGCTCACCCTCAACCCAGCGCGCGGTATAAACGTTCACCGGCTCATACATACAATCCACGTTGTATTCGTCCTTGAGACGGAAGGCCACAACTTCAAACTGCAATACACCCACAGCGCCTACGATCAAATCGTTATTGCGCTCGGGCAAAAACACTTGCGTCGAGCCTTCTTCCGATAGTTGCGTCAGTCCTTTCTGCAGTTGCTTGAGCTTGAGTGGATCCCGGAGTCGAATACGCTTGAACAACTCGGGCGCAAAATGCGGGATGCCCGTAAAGTGCAGATCTTCACCCGTAGTAAAAGTATCGCCAATCTGGATCGTGCCGTGGTTGTGCAAGCCGACGATGTCACCGGACACTGCGTATTCGGCCTGTTCCCTGTCGCCAGCGAGAAAGGTCACCGCATCACTGACCCTGATCTCCTTGCCGAGTCGCACGTGTTTCATGCGCAGGCCTTTTTCGTAGGCACCACTGCAGATACGCATGAACGCGATACGGTCGCGATGTTTGGGATCCATGTTCGCCTGGATCTTGAAAATAAAGCCAGTAAATGCCTGCTCAAGCGGCTGCACCACTCGTGTTTGCGTGGGCCGCGGCAATGGCGACGGCGCCCACTGCACGAAACTTTCCAGCATTTCTTCCACGCCAAAATTGCCGAGCGCGGTGCCAAAAAATACGGGCGTCTGTTTGCCTGCCAGATAGTCTTCAAGATTAAACACATGGCTTGCACCACGCACGAGTTCAATTTCGGCACGAAAATCTTCAGCATACGTGCCGAGGTAGTCTGTGACTTCCTTGCTGTGCAGGCCCAGCAGGACTTTTACGTTTCTTATTTCGCTGGACTGACCGTGTTCATACATATGCACGGTATCGGTGTAGAGGTTGTATGTACCCTTGAATTCCTTGCCCATACCGAGTGGCCAGTAGATGGGCGCACACTGGATCTTCAACACATTCTCGATTTCGTCGAGCAGACCTACACCATCGCGGATATCGCGATCGAGCTTGTTGATGAAGGTCAGGATCGGCGTATCGCGCAACCTGCATACCTCCATCAATTTGATCGTACGTTCTTCTACACCCTTTGCGCCGTCGATAATCATGAGTACCGAATCAACGGCTGTCAGAACACGATAGGTATCTTCCGAAAAATCTTCGTGTCCTGGCGTATCGAGCAGATTCACTATCCTGTCGTTGTAGGGAAACTGCATTACTGAAGAAGTAATCGAAATTCCACGTTGCTGCTCCATCGTCATCCAGTCGGAGGTGACATGGCGATCGGACTTTTTCGCCTTCACAGTGCCGGCCTTCTGGATGATGCGCCCGTATAACAGCAGCTTTTCCGTGATGGTGGTCTTGCCCGCGTCAGGATGGGAAATAATGGCAAACGTACGCCGCTTTGCTACTTCTGTTTCGAAGCTAGTCATGGAATCTCATTGAATCAAAAATACTCGCGTGGCCTGGACCAGGGAAATAAGAAGTGCTTACTGCGCTGCCTAATGCAGAACGTCAGTAGCAGAAGGTTCCTGGCTGCTGTATTCAGCAGGCAGCAACTGATGGGCTTTGACCACTACCAGATCGTGCGGATGGATATCGGACATTTCGGAATAATGATCGAGCTTGATCGGATCGAGCAACACACAAACCACTTCTTCATCATCATTGCCCACAACAACACCGCGTTTGTAGCCGTCAACGGTTTGCAGCGTTACGCGGCAGCCAATTTCATGTTCTACGACCGCATTGATCACATAGGCAGGATTGGAGACCAGCAAGTCATCGACTGCCAGCGCCATACCAAAACCGGCTGCGGCGACGATATGCACAATTTCAATGGTTTCTGGATCGCTCAGGTCAACCTTGAAAGTATGGGTATTACCAACAGACTTGATAACTTCCTTGGTGGATAACAGCTTCAGGAAGAGGCTGATGTCGTCCTCATTCCATTCCAGCGTTTCCTCTTCATCGGCCTCGCCGTGTTCACTGTTGAAGCTGATCACGTCAGTCGGGATAGTGTGCTCGATATTCTCTGAACCGGTATTAAAGGGTATAACCATGGATACGAGGCTGAAACCTTCATCATTGTCTGAATTCAACCGCCACAAAAAGGGGATTTCTTCATTGATTTCCAGCATTGAGCAAATAAGCCTTTGATTAGTAATTCTCCGCTTTAGTATAGCATCAGTAGTCGCCGCCACGGTATGCGGTCTCCCGGAAAAACCACCCCCCCCAAACGAAAATCAAACCTGGCCTTTTTGCCGTTTTGGTGCGCCCCGGCTTTATCGAGGCATTTCCGGCCAGGGTTTTCCACATAAACCTTGGATAAGTTTGTGGATAAGTTATGCACAAGTCGATTTTTAGCCGGGAAATGCGCATGTCTTTATAGATTGCGCAAATTTTGCGCAGATATTTTCATAACAAATTCAATGATTTAAAAATACCCTTACCAAAACTTTGAAAAAACCCGGTAAATTACTGAGGCAAACAAGCGCTTAACTTTTTTGTGCATAAAATCGCGGCAAAAACTGCAAACGACTGATTCTGACGCTGCTTTTCACGGGCTTTTTCAATATGCAATAGCGCTGTCTGCCCGAATCATTGAGATGTCTGCTTATTCGGCAACAATACGCAGCAACTGCGTGTAATCCGAGTGGCCTTCCAGGATTTTAATGATGCCATCCTGTTTAAGCGTGCGCATGCCATCCTTCATGGCCTGGGCGCGAATGTCGACCAGTTCGGATTTCCTGTAGATGAGACTTTGCATGGCATGGGTACCTTGCAACAGCTCGTGAACCCCAATACGACCGCGGTAGCCGCTGCCACCACATGCTTCACAACCAACAGGCCGCTTTAGTTCCACGTTAT
>CAIYIP010000513.1 GCA_903926285.1 uncultured Gammaproteobacteria bacterium | reverse complement strand
TACTCTATCCAACTGAGCTACAAGTGCGTGTTCTTTAAGGCTGCGCATTGTCTGGTAAACAGGATAACCTGTCAATGTCAGATGCTCAAAAGTGAATAAAAAGCCTTAATGAAAAACAGGCGTTAAAAGTTGAAACTAGGTACGATGCGGTCCGCGCCGGACTACAAAGAATGACATTGGGAAGCCTGGAAGCAACTCAGGAAATACGCAGCTTTTTTGAGCATCCAGCGCAACGATCAGCTCCAACTGCTAAATAAACCGGATTGCATTTCTCCTTCCAGCCATCTTAACCCTGATAAGTAATAATTTATGCGAGATTTAACCCAAGGCTCAATTACCAAAACAATCATCGCCATGGCCTTGCCTGTTGCTGCTGGCATGTTATTTCAAACGATGTATCTGCTGGTCGACCTGTATTTTGTTGCGGCTCTTGGTGACGATGCTGTAGCGGGGGTTGGTGCTGCCGGTACTTTGATGTTCATGATTATGGCCATCACTCAGGTGCTCGGAGTAAGTGCGGTTGCATTGATTTCCCAAGCTGTAGGAAGCAAGCAGCAGGACCATGCGAATCTGGTATTCAATCAATCGATGTTGCTCGCTGCGGTGCTGGGCGTATTGACCTTATTGGGCGGCTGGGCGACCGCTGATCTTTACATGAGGATCATAGCGGCTGATGCCGGCGCACATGAGCAGGGCACTATCTTCCTGATCTGGTTTATTCCCGGCATGGCCATGCAATTTGGTCTCATCGGCATGGGTTCGGCACTACGCGCTACCGGTATCGTCAAACCAGGGATGATGATCCAGATGTTGACAGTGTTACTGAACACAATTCTTGCGCCCATCCTGATTGCAGGATGGGGGCCAGGACCTGCGCTTGGTGTCATGGGCGCGGGGCTGGCAAGCACCTTGTCAGTAGCAGTAGGCGTTCTTTTGTTAATACTCTATTTCCTGAAACTCGAAAAATATGTGTCTTTCCAGGCTCACCTCTGGAAACCCGACTTCAAGATCTGGACGCGCATGATCAATATCGGCCTGCCTGCCGGTGGCGAGATGTTGTTGCTGTTTGTTTATTTCGCAGTTGTATATCTGGTGATTCGCGATTTTGGCGCAGCATCCCAGGCAGGGTTCAGTATCGGCGGCCGCATCATGCAATCCATCTTTATGCCTACGATGGCAGTCGCTTTTGCGATAGGGCCCATCGTGGGACAAAACTTCGGGGCGGGTAAACACGAGCGTGTGCGTGAGGCCTGCTACAAGGGCATCATGCTCAACAGCATAGTAATGCTCGTAGTGACGCTGATGATGCAAATTGCGCCAGAGCTGTTAGTCAAAGGATTTACGAATGAAGAGGAAGTGATCAAAGTGGGCAGTGGTTTTCTCCAGATCATTTCCTGGAACTTCATCATGCAGGGTGTAGTTTTTACCTGTTCAGGTGTGTTCCAGGGGCTGGGAAATACGCGACCGGCCTTGTTTAGCACATTTATCCGTTTGCTGATATTTGTGCCCATTGCTTTCATACTTTCACGACGTGACGCGTTTGAGATCGACCAGATCTGGTATGTTTCAGTGTTGTCGGTTTTCACCCAGGGCATCCTGAGTTTCTGGCTTGTGGAGCGTGAATTAAAACTCAAATTGCGAACCGTGAGAGTTGCATCAGCTGAGGCCATTCAGCAAGTTTAGTCAGGCCAGCCTGCGGCGCTATACTGACATCGCGCACGAAGCTGGTTTCGCCAATGCCGAATCCTTCACGCGAGCTTTTCGCAAGGCACAAGGAAGGCACAAGGAAGGCACAAGGAAGGCACAAGGAAGGCACAAGGACAGTCACCAAGTGCCTTTCGCAAAGAACCCCAGCGGCAAGCCTGGCAGGTAGGAACCCTCATAGCGAAAACAGTGGAGTACAGTCCCATGCAGGTTGATCTGATCGATTTTCCCGAAACACTTATCGCGGTACTGGAGCATCACGGGCCCGAACGGCTCACGTTTCAAAGTTCGATGAAATTTATCGAATGGCGCAAGGAATATGGCATCAAGCCCGATCAGGGTAAGACCTACGGGCTGCACTACAATGACCATCGCTCTGTTCCACCCGAAGATTACCGGCTGGATATTTGTGTATCAGTTACCAAGCCGGTGCCACCAAATGTGTATGGTGTTATCAACAAGGTCATTCCGGCAGGACGCTGCGTCAAAGTCCGTCATCTCGGTTCGCGCCATGACATGAGTTCATCGGTGGGATGGCTATTTCGGGATTGGCTGCCAGCCAGTGGTGAAAAGCTCCGCGACTATCCGGCCATATATCACTATGTAAATGTAGGGCCTGGGGTGAAGGATAACGACATGATTACCGATATCTATCTGCCCCTCAAATAGGCGCCATACAGATCAACGACCTGGTGGTCTCCGGACACTACTACATCTGCTGGTTAGTAATCAGCAGCTGTGGCTCAGGGTCACCTGCATTCCGGCTTGAGCGGCTTCCCTCCGGAATTTTTCGCGACATCACATCTTTTCAGCTTTGGGTTGTAACT
>CAIYIP010000512.1 GCA_903926285.1 uncultured Gammaproteobacteria bacterium | reverse complement strand
TATATATTTCCGTTTTTTTTGACAAAAAATTATGCCCCCAATTTCTCTTTCGCAATTTTCAATATTTCTTTATGCCTTGACGGCATTAATCTAGGGCCAAAAGTACTCACTGTACTAGCTGCCGCAATGCTAGCCAGATTCCCGGCGAACTCTACACTTTTACCTTGGGATATTGCGTAAAGAAATGCCCCGGCAAACATATCACCCGCGCCATTGGAGTCGATAGCTTTTACGGGAACAGGATCAATATGGATTTTTTTTACCCCGTCGTATATAAGCGCGCCTTTAGAGCCTAAGGTGATAACAATAACTTTTGCAATAGTCCTTAAGGCCTCTATGGATTGATCAATTGTTTCCTTGCCAGTCCAGGCGTTTGCTTCTAATTCATTTGCAAAAAGGATATCGACCCCATCACCAATCATCTCCTCTAAGCCGCCGCGAAAAAATTGCACCATCGCAGCATCTGAAAGAGTTAGAGCAGTTTTAACTCCATTTGCTTCTGCAACTTTTCTTGCAGAAATGCATGCTTCACGTCCTGTTTGCGAGGTTACCAAGTAACCTTCAAGATATAGATATTCTGAATCTTTGAGTGCTTCAAAATTTAAATCTGCAATTGATAGTTTTTCAGAAATTCCCAAATATGTAAGCATTGTTCTTTCTGTATCAGGGCTGATCATAACAATACATTTCCCGGTAATTCCATACTCGCGATTTTCTACTAAATTTGTATGGATATTGAGATTACCTAGTTCGCCAACGTAGAAATCCCCTAATTCATCACTGGCAACTTTGCAGCTATAAAAAGTATTGCCGCCAAATTGAGAAATAGCGTATACAGTATTGGCGGCTGATCCTCCTCCTGCCATTTTCGGCAATCCAAATTGTTGCGAAAGCCGGTTTAACAATACATTCTGCGATTCGCCGTCAACCAGAGTCATTACGCCTTTTTGAATTTTTTCCTGTGTAAAAAAATCATCAGTGACTTCGAATTCTTTATCAACTAAAGCGTTGCCTATCCCATAAACATGATACGTCTTCATAGTTTCCCTGGAAGAATTATGATTAATTTTTAATTAAATAGATTATTTTGCGAAATAAAAGCATAGACCAATTATTTGAAAATCATGAATGTAATTGGGCAAACGCAGACTCTGCCGCATTTAATGTTTTCTCGATTTCTCCATCGCCATGAGCGGCAGACATAAAGCCAGCTTCATACGCGGACGGAGCAAAGTACACTCCTTGATCAAGCATTAAATGGTAATACTTCTGAAAGGTTGCCACATCAGTTTTCATCACTTGTTCATAAGACTGAATATTTCTTTCATCATTGAAATAACACCCGAACATGCCGCCGACCTGGGTGTATGAAAATGGAATACTCGCAGCATCCGCTCGTGCCTTTAGGCCTAGAAGCAATTTTTGAGTTTGCTTTGCCAGTTGAGAGTAAAATCCAGGTTGACTTATTTCTTCTAACATTACCAAGCCAGCTGTTACAGCCAAAGGGTTGCCCGATAGCGTTCCAGCTTGGTATACGGGCCCTATCGGAGCAAGCATGGACATTATGTCTTTGCGGCCACCGAATGCGCCTATCGGTAAGCCGCCGCCAATGACTTTGCCCAGCGTTGTAAGGTCAGGCTTAACATCGTAAACGCTTTGAGCCCCTCCCAGCGCCACCCTGAACCCCGTCATGACTTCGTCGAAGATCAGCAGGCTGCCGTATTGACTGGTTATACGTCTCAGCTTTTGTAGAAATCCGTCAACAGGCGGGACGCAATTCATATTGCCAGCAACAGGCTCAACAATTACACAGGCAATTTCATGTCCATACTTTTCAAACATAAGTGAAAGAGCCATTTCGTTATTGTAAGGAAGAACAAAAGTTTCGGCGGCAGTAGCGGAAGGAATTCCTGCAGAGTCGGGAAAGCCGAACGTTAAGGCCCCCGACCCGGCCTTTACTAAAAGCGAGTCTACATGGCCATGATAACCACCTTCAAATTTGATGACTTTCTCTCTTCCCGTAAATCCTCTCGCAACTCTAATTGCGCTCATTGTGGCCTCCGTGCCTGAGTTGACTAAACGTACAAGCTCGATGGAGGGCATAAGTGCACAGATTTTTTCCGCGAGAGAAACTTCCAGCGCAGTTGGGGCGCCATATGCAATACCTAAATCAATTTGTGCTTTCAGCGCACTACTAATTTTGGGATGAGCATGGCCTAAAATCATTGGCCCCCACGCGCCGACGTAATCGATATAGCTATTCCCATCTTCATCTGAAATATAAGCTCCATTTGCACTTTTAATGAATACAGGAGTTCCTCCAACCCCTTTGAACGCTCTAACAGGAGAATTTACCCCCCCGGGGATTAAGGTTAGAGCCTTTGTATAAAGTTCTTTTGAGCGCAAATACTGATTAACAAGAGACATGAATTATCCGAAATGAGAATAGCTATATATTTATAGGGATTGCTTCGAGATTTAAATAAGAGTTATAAAAAGTGGTTAACTAAGAGTAGTTGTGCATAGCGTAATCAATAATGGATGTTAAAACATCAGATTGAGAACATTCACTATTATTTTCTTGGTTTACGTTAGAATGACCTCATTTGGTTTATCTTGGCTACAAATACTTCTCTCGAGAGCGCGCTATTATGACCGTAGTAGAAACTTATGATATGGCAAAAATGGTGCTGACTGACATGGCTGCCAGCAAAGTTAATTCTTTAGTGGGCGAAGAGGGTAAAGTAGGCTTGAATTTGCGTGTATATGTTACAGGGGGTGGCTGCTCAGGATTCCAATATGGATTCTCATTCGATGAGGTATTAAATGAGGATGATACAGTTATTGAGAATCATGGAGCGAGGCTGGTGATAGATTCGCTCAGTATTCAATATCTTCTGGGAGCACAAGTCGACTATGTTGAAGGCTTGCAAGGCTCGCGATTTATTGTTGAAAATCCCATGGCTTCGACTACTTGTGGTTGTGGCATGTCATTTTCCATCTAATAGAAAAATCAATCCAGGGAAGAGTAAAAAAACTAGCTATATTAATTTGGATAATAAACTCCGCCAGCAATAACAGGATGGCGTGCTCCAGTAAAGGGAGTGAAATCAATAGCCTGTTTTTTTAAAGTTTTACTCGCAAACCAGGCAAATGCTACAGATTCAACGCAGTCAGGATTGATTCCTAGCTCATCTGAAGTAATGAACCTGAAATGATCTAGCTTTTCTTTAAGTCTACTAAGGAAGGCTTTATTATGAACCCCCCCACCACAAACAATAATTTCGCCATAATCACGAATTTTCAGTATTTCACGCTTTATGGTTTCGACGCTGAACTCTAATAAAGTCGCCTGCACATCCTCTTTGGCTATTTCAATTTCCAGCTTGGCAAGTTTGCCGGTTAACCATGAAATATTAAAGAGTTCCCTGCCGGTACTTTTGGGGCCAGGAAGGTCGAAATAAATTTCATCTAATAATTCGTGCAGCAGAGGAGAATTAATTTTTCCAGTCTTGGCCCATTCCCCGCCCTCATCAAGTTCTTTATTGAGATTTTGTCTAATCCATGCGTCCATGAGGACGCTTGCAGGTCCAGTATCAAGTCCCATTGGCTTTCCTGGATTTTTTGGGAGAAATGTAATATTCGCGATGCCTCCCAAGTTGAGAACAAATCGATCTATTGAAGAGCTTTTGAAAATTTCAGCATGAAAAGCAGGAACAATTGGTGCGCCTTGTCCACCTGCGGCCATGTCTTTACGCCTGAAATCAGCCACAGTCGCTATGCCAGTACTTAAGGCAATTGTATTTGGATCACCGATTTGTAAGGTGAAAGGAATATGGCCAGTAGGGGATTGCGGTGGTTCATGCCAAATAGTTTGCCCATGACTACCAATTGCTGTCACGTCATCAGGATCAAGACTATTTCTTTTTAATATCTCTAGAACTGCAGTGGAAAATAGCTGTGCAACTTCCACATCGGAACTACCAAGCTTCCTAAGATCTATCATCTTGTTTGACGAGATTTCCAAGAGATTTTTTTTGATACGTGAAGTGAGCTCTTTACAAATAAAATCGATGACTTGTATTTGATTGTCATTGATCAGCACTAGGGCACAATCAACCCCATCCATACTTGTACCGGACATCAGTCCAATATAGAGATTTTCAGTCATTCCTTGGTATTACGGTATGTTGCTGCGCTAATTGGGTGGGTGTGGGGTTGTGACCTGCCAGCTGCGAAATTAATAAATTTGCTTTTTCTTTAAAGCGAGATATTTCGGCTCTGGAAATGGACTCTGCTTGAGGCAATTGTTCGAGCACTGTTCTCCAGTTTCTATGTGCCCCATCGACTAAAAATTCATAATGTAAATGAGGGCCCGTAGCGCCACCGGTTGATCCTACGTAACCAATTACCTGTCCTTGCCGCACTCGTACACCTTCTTTTATGCCTCGCGCGTAATCTTTTAAATGCGCATATTTCGTTTCGAATTTTTCTCCGTGAGTAATAACTAATAATTTCCCAAAAGAGCCCTTGCGACCAGAAAAAATAACTTTTCCGTCAGCTGTTGCAACCACGGGTGTGCCTGCTGGGGCGGCATAATCTGTACCCTTGTGAGCGCGAATTGTATTTAGGATCGGATGTCGCCTGGCTAGATTGAAATCAGAACTAATGCGGGTGAAGTCGACAGGGTTGCGCAAAAATGCTTTGCGCATACTTTCTCCTTCGGGATTATAGAAATTTGCCTCGCCCTTTAAATTTTCATATCTCACAGCTGTATAGACGTCGCCCTGATTTATAAATTGTGCGGCTAATATATTTCCTTCTTCAATGAACTCTCCGTCATGGTATTTCTCTTCATAAATAATATTAAAACTATCACCCTTTTTAGTGTCCAGAATAAAGTCAATAACTCCGCCATATAGCCCGGCCAATTCTAAAGTGAGAGATGCTGGTATCCCCCCTTTTTTGGCATCAACAAATAATGAATCATGAATTATTACTTCTTTATAAACGTGTCTGATTTCGGGTTTTCTCGCTATATGTTCATAAGCATATTGATCATTTTCTATTAAGGTAAAAAGGTCGCTTTCAAGCGGAGTTCGGAAAACTTCTAAAGACTGTAAAGAGTTATTTGAGCTGACTTCCAAGGCGAGATTAAAGCCTGGGTATAAGCTGGATAAAACT
>CAIYIP010000511.1 GCA_903926285.1 uncultured Gammaproteobacteria bacterium | reverse complement strand
GGCTTGTTGTGTCTGTTCCTGTTCGGACTAGTCGCCGCGCTCAAATCGATGCTCGTCAAACCACTGCTCTTGATATGGCTGTTGCCGTTAGTATTATTGTTTTCCATATTGGGGCTGTTTATTCGCGACTTTGCCCAGGCCCTGCCCTTTTTCCTGACCCTGTTGATGTACAGCACGCCAATTTTATATTTTCCCGAAATGCTGCCGGCCTGGTGCCAGGAATGGCTGTGGCTGAATCCGCTTGCTGATGTGATGGCAGTGGTGCATGGCCTCTTGCAGGGGACAGTAGTTACGCCAGCAACCGTCATACGTTTGTTAGTGCTCTGGGTAATATTGCTGGTGCCGGCGTGGCTGATTTTCCGCCGCAGCATGCCGCATATCCGGGAGGTGCTGTGATGAGTGAACCGGTTATCAGCCTACAGCAAGTCGCCAAATCCTATCGGCTCTATGATCACGACTTCGACAGGATACGCGAAATTGTTACCGGCAAGTCGCGGCATAAACAACTCGTAGCGTTGGAGGATATAACCTTCGATGTACAACCGGGTGAAGTGGTCGGCGTGGTTGGCAAGAACGGTGCCGGCAAAAGCACGTTACTGAAAATTCTGGCGAACACCATGCAGCCTTCGAGCGGCAGTGTTGTGATCAAGGGTCGGGTAGCTGCGCTGCTTGAGCTCGGCGCGAGCTTTCATCCCGAGATGAGTGGCCACGATAACATTTACCTCAACTGCTCCATCCAGGGTTTAAGCAAAGCCGAAACTGATGCGATTTATGCCGACATCATCAATTTTTCCGGCATCAGCGAGTTTATTCACCAGCCTGTTAAAACTTATTCAACGGGCATGTTTGTGCGACTCGCGTTTTCCATCGCCACCCATATTGATCCGGATATCCTGATTATTGATGAAGCGCTTTCTGTTGGCGACGGTGTGTTTGCGCGTCGCTCGTTTGATCGCATCATGGAATTCAAGCGCAGTGGCAAAACCATTTTCTTCTGCTCGCATTCGTTGTATCAGGTGGAGGCTTTGTGCGACAGGGTACTCTGGCTCGAGCGCGGCCGTATCAGAAGTGCGGGTGATCCGGCGCGGGTGGTGACCGAATACGGCGAATTTTTGCGCATGGAATCGTCAATGCAGGAAAACCTCGAAACCGTCCAGCATGAAGATAATCCCCAGCCGGTGAAAATTATTCCAAAAAGTGAGATACCGCGAATTCTCGACGTTGCGGTCACGGTGGATGGTCATGTCGCCAAGGCACATCAGGTTAAAAGCGGTAGAAGTTTGCTGGCGATAACAGTCAGGTTTCATCCCGGCGAGAATCTGCCTCTCCCCAGCCTGGGTATTGCCTTCACCGGCGGCGATGGCCGCATACTGTCGAGTGTTGGGACTGTGAACGATGGTCTTGTGCTGCGGGTCGACAATCAGGGCATAGGTTCTGCAACCGTCGAGTTTGCCGAATTTCCCTTGTTGAAAGGCAACTACAACATCGACATATACCTGATGTGTGAGCAGGGCCTGCATATCTACGAAGCGGTGACCCAGGCCGCCGAATTGAATGTTGAGCAAGTGGGACTTGCGCGTGGCATTGTGAATCTCCCGCACCTTTGGAATAGCTGAAATAAATATGATTGATGAATCGCAGCTAGTGCCTTACCACTGCTCAGCCTTGCCACATCCGGCTGGCCCCTGGCTTGTGTTTGCGCCACACGCGGATGATGAAAGTTTTGGCATGGGCGGCACTTTGGCTTTGGCTTGCGCAGCGGGCTTAATAGTTCATCTGGTGGTCATTACTGATGGCGCCCTGGGTGGTGAGCTGGTTGATCTCGTGAGTATCCGCGAACAGGAAGCCCGTGAGGCCGCAGCACTCCTGGGCGTTTCATCAGTTATGTTTCTCAAGCAGCAAGACAGGGGACTGCAAGTGAGTCAGCAGCTCGTAAGCGAAGTTGCTCATATTGTTGCAGTCACAAAATCCGCTGCCGTGTTTTTTCCGGGCATACATGAGGCGCATCCCGATCATCGCGCCAGCACCTTGCTTGTTTGGCAAGCATTAAAGACGCTTGGTGATAGCCAGGTGGTAGCAGTCAGTTATGAAATTACTGGCCAGAGCACGATCAACTGTCTGGTCGACATATCAGCTGTAATAGAGAAGAAAAAGCAGACGATAGCTGTTTACAAAAGCCAGCTTGGCCAAAAAAATTATCTGGAAATTGTGCTTGCGCTCAACCGCTTGCGTACTTTTACGCTGAGCGCGGAGGTGCAGTGGGCAGAAGGATTTTATATTTTTACTGCGGCCGAACTTACAGGAAGCCTGCTTGAATGGGGGCAGGAAAGATTACGCCGTCAGTTAATGGCATAGTCTTTCGCAAACAAGTGCTAGGGAGTTTCAGTGGCAGGCGCCTGGTTTAAGCGGCGACTTACATCGAGCAAGTCATTGGCGGTGAGAACTCCGGCTTCACGGCGCAATACCAGATTGGCCCTGATGTGGTCATAACGCGCTCGCTGCAAATCGCGCTCGGCCTGAAACTGGTCGCGCAGCGAATTGAGCACATCAACACTGGTCACTCCACCAAGCTCGAAGCCGCGCTGCATGGCAGTGAAATAAGTTGCAGTTGACTCAGCCAGAAGGCGGGCCGCTTCAATTCTGGATTCTCCAGCTTTAACCTGAAAATAGGCAGTACGCGCGTTTTCTGCTATCTCATTTTCAGTCTGGCGCAGCTCATTTTCAGCAATGTTGCGCATGCTGACAGCTTCCCTTACTACCGCACGATTGGTACCACCGGCAAAAAGCGGGACGCTGAAGTCGATGCCGATATAATTGGTGTCGGTTCTGTCAGGAAAAGGTGCGTTGTCGAAACCTACGTTTGAGGTCTGGTGCTGCAGAACGAGAGAAACCTTGGGCAAGTAGGCGCCACGACGGAGGGATACCTGTTTTTTTGCGGCTTCGAAAGCGTAGGTTCTGGCTTCGATCTGCTTGTTGTTTTCGCTGGTGCGACCTATCCACTCATCAAGACTGCCCACGAGTGGGTCGACAGCAGTAAGAGCCGGCAGACGCGACAGATTACCAACATCCAGGCCAGTCTCGGCACGGAGGTTTTCTCTGCTGATCGTCAGCATGCTCTCTATTTCCACGCGCTCGGCAATGATCGCTGCCTGGCGTGCCTGAGCTGCATAAAGGTCGGTTATCAGGGCCAGTTGCAGATCGTACATATCCTGGATCTGGTTGATCTGGTTGCCCATGGCATCGATTTCAGAATTGATTGAAATAAGCTGGTCCTCTGCCTGAAGTACTGCCAGGTAGCGATCAGCGACTTCGGTAAGTAATTGCGCAAGATTTGCGTAATATTCAGCTTCACTTGCATCTTCCAGTAAATACGCTTGTTGCCGGGCGGAAAATGCCTGCCAGTTAAACAATACCTGATTGACTTGCACAGAATAACGTTCGCCAGTGTAGGCACTGGTCTGATTCTGCGCAGTACGGTCATTGTCCGAGATGTTGGCGTTTGCATTAACCTGTGGCAGCAATTGGCCATTGGTCTGATCCTTGCGCGCGCTGCCGATGTTCCAGCGCTCGCGGGCAATTCTCAGATTGGGATTGGTATTAAGCGCTGCCGTAAAAAAATCTTCCAGGGTATTGCCGGTAGTCATGGCTGCTGGTGATACGAGGCCTTGATCGAATTCAGCACCAAGACTTGTGGCAGAAAAATTCAGATGCAGTGCTGTAACAAGAATAAGTACGGAAGTTGGTTTCATGCCCATCAATCTTCCAGAAAGCTGCGGTTGATTGAATCAGAAAGTGGTTTCATCACGAATTGCAGAAAGGTGCGGGAAGGCGTTGTGATAAAAACCTCGGCTGGCATGCCGGGTATCAGAATCAAGTCTTCAATTTCCGTCATGGACTCCGATGTAATCTCGATGCGGGCCAGGTAATAGCTTGCCTGAGTAGCCTCGTCTATCACAGTATCTGCCGAAACGTTTAATACTGTACCGAACAAAGTAGGAGTGGTCTTGCTGTTGAAGGTTGGCAGGCGAATAGTCGCTTGCTGGCCTGCAGCAATCCGATCAATGTCGATGGTTTGCACACCAGCTTCAACGACCAGTTCTTCGCTCTGCGGCACAATTTCAGCAATAGGGCTGCCGGGAGCAATAACTGCACCAATCGTATGCACCTGCAAATTATTAACAATGCCGGTGCCCGGTGCCCGCACCTCGGTGCGCGTGACAATATCGGTGAGGGCCGTAACCCGCTCGCGAGTATCCTTGAGTGCTGATTGTGTTTCTGCCAGTTGATTGACTACTTCGGTCTGGAATTGATTTTGGGTCTGGATGATTTCAAGCTGAGCTTGACCGATCTGGATCTGTGTGGAGGCAATGTTGGCAGAAAGTTCCGCGGCTTCGCCAACCAGCATTGCATGATTACGTTCGAGTTCGCGCAAGCGCAATTTGTTGGCAAAACCTTCGGCGAGTAATGCGCGTACTTCGACTAGTTCTTCTGAAAAAGAATCTGCCAGTTGTTTTTTGCTTTCCTGCAGCGCTTTAAGCCCTACCACCTGTGACTCCAGTTGGCTTGCACGCTGATTCAAGACGGCAATTGCGCCTTCCCTGCTTGCCTTGCGCGCATTGAAAACCTGATCCTGCGCCTCCTTCTCGACTTGCGCTTTGTTATCCGGGGCTGATAGCAGCTCTGGATACACTGCTGCATCCAGGCCATCGCGTTCGGCAATCAATCGGGCCTCGAGTGCGGTAAATGCAAACAATTGACCAGTGTAAATTTCGAGTTGAGCTAGTGACTGGGTGGGGTCAATAACCAGCAATATATCTCCGGCATTTACCATCTCGCCATTTTGGACACGAATTTCCCGAACGATCCCGCCTTCAAAATGCTGCACAACTTTTTTATAGGATTTCACAGTTATCGTGCCCATGGCATGTACTGCGCCGTTGATAGGCGCGAATGCAGACCATAAGCCGAATACGCCAAATACCAGAAACGCAATGATAAGTCCGATGCGCTTGGGCACATCGAATTCGGTTTCATACAAAGGCGCTGGTGCAGGTGTTGGTTCAGCGCGAAGGCTGGCAAAAAGAGCGCCTGCCTTAGTGACGATGTTCTGTTTGGTATTCATGGTTCTATCTCAATTTTACTCGTCCAGGACTATACGAGTCGGGGGCCAGCCTCAGGCTGCCCCGGCCAGGCTCTTGCGGGCGTCGGGTTGGGAAAGCATGTTAAGCACCTGGTCTCGCGGGCCGAAACTTACTGCAGTGCCGTCCTTGAGTACGAGGATTTTATCCACCGCCATCAGAATCAAAGTTCGATGGCTGATGACAATTATTGTGCATCCCAATTGTTTGATGCGCTGGATTGCTGCGACCAGCTCTTTTTCACCCTGGTCATCAAGATTTGAATTTGGTTCATCAAGCACAAGCAGGCGCGGGTTGCCATAGATCGCCCGTGCCAGGCCGATACGTTGCCGTTGCCCACCAGACAGTACGCCGCCAGAGCCGCCAATGACCGTGTCATAACCATCAGGCTGGCGCAAAATCAGTTCATGGACGCCTGCGAGTTTTGCGGCTTCAACAACCTTATCGGAATCAAGCTCACCAAAACGGCAGATGTTATCCGAGATGGTGCCATCAAAAAGTTCAATATCTTGGGGCAGATAACCCAGATACGGACCGATCTCATCTCTGTCCCAGGCCCAGATGTCGGCACCATCAATACGAACCTTGCCGCTCACAGAGGGCCAGATACCGAGAATTGCGCGTGCAAGTGTCGATTTACCCGAAGCGCTCGGGCCGATCACACCAAGCACTTCGCCAGCATTAATCTGTAGAGAAATATTTTTCAATACGGGTGCTTTTGCGCCCGGAGGTGTGACAAAAACCTGCTCAAGTAACAGGTTGCCCTGCGGGGGCGGCAGCTTCATGTGTTCCTGTTCCGCAGGCATCTGGTCCAGCAGGTTGGACAGGCGTTCGTATTGTGCGCGAGCTACAGAAAATCCTTTCCATGTGCCAACCAGCATATCTATGGGGGCAAGGGCTCTGCCAAGAAGAAGTGAGCCGGCCACCATAGTGCCAGGCGATATTTCATGTTGCAGTGCCAGCAGCGCGCCAAGTCCCAGGATGAGCGACTGGATTGCCATTCTGAAGGTTTTGGAAAATGCGGAAATTGCCCCTGCATATTTACTGGCATCGGTTTGGAGCATCAACACGCGATCGTTGCGTTTTTGCATTTTGGCACGGATGCTGGATGTCATGCCCATTGCTTCAATGATTTCGGCATTGCGCAGGCTGCCAATCAATTGGCTATTGGCCAGATTTGCTTCTGTGTTGGCATCCTTGAGGCGTTTGGTAGTAATGACTTCATTGATATACGCCAGCGCGACCATGACAATGCCGGCAAATATTGCCGTGATGCCGAACCAGAAATGGAACATGAACATCACCGCAAGATACACTGGAAACCATGGCGCATCGAAAAAAGCAAAAATACCATTACCCGTCAGGAACTGCCGCAGACCAGAAAGGTCATTGATAGGTTGGGTGCTATTTTTGGCGCCTGAACTTTGCAGTGCAATTTTGAACGTAGCGTTGAAAACGCGGTCGCGCAAGGTGGCCTCAAGCTTGTTGCTGGCTGCAACCAGAATATAAGAACGAACCCATTCAAAACCACCCATCGCAAAAATCAGGGCTACCATCAGCAGGCTCAACATGCTCAGAGTTGACATACTGCCGCTGGCCATAACCTTGTCATAGACGAGCATCATGTACATGATCGGCACAAGTAATAAAATATTTACCGCTGCACTGAATATCCCTGCATAAATAAAATGCTGCTTCACAGCTCCCAGAGCTTCCCGCAATTCCTGATTGCCCTGCTTGCTTTTGTTTATTTTCATTGGCGAAGAAAAAATCCGAAACTGGCGTTGATAGTAGAGGTAAGGTGGCGTCTGGTGCTGAGTAGAGC
>CAIYIP010000510.1 GCA_903926285.1 uncultured Gammaproteobacteria bacterium | reverse complement strand
TGGCTTCCAGCAATCCTGATGGGTCTTCCCGTGCTTATTATGGCCTGACTGCGCAGGATATGACTCGCCTGGCGGCAGCCACGAGGGAGGGCATGAATTTTTTAAATAGCGCAAAAAGTAATGGCATTACACGAAAGTAATATCGTGGTGGGTGGCGTAAGTTGACACTGGCAATACACCGCAGAAATAGAATTTTGCAACAATTTTGGTATTGAGTAACTGCTATACTTCCCTATCTTCCTAAAGCAATCAAAGGAATTGATATGAGTAATAATACACTCTCTGCTCTTGCTAAGAGTCGTGCTGGAAGCCCAACTTTACTTGAGCGTGCTCGTCAGTTTTTAACCCTTGCGTTGTTTTTTGCGGGGATTATGCCTGCATTAGCGGTCAATCCTGGATTGCCGCTCATCGGAAATACCAGCACCGATAATCAAGTTTACGCCACCAAGTTTGCTGTGGAAATAACCGTTGGCGCTAACACCAGCTACAGCGATACAGCGCAACAGACTGACCACGTTAAGATCATGGGCCATCTTCTGCCCCCTGCAAATCAGGTGGGGAAGAAAGCTAACCTCTTTGTGGTTAATCGTTTGGGTAGCAAGTTCTTCATGAAAAACTTAAATGGCGTGTTTGTCCCGTGGAATGGGCGCATCGCTGATCTAATGCCCGCCGCCGAACAAGTCACCCTGAGTTCAGCAGTGGTGTTAGAGATCTTCAATGGAGCAGTCGACATTGTGGGTAATCACGATATCTTCCTAGGCTACATGCTACAAGACAGTAACACCTTGATTCACAGCTCAACACCAGCGCGATTGGCTGTTGTGCCGAGCACTGCTGCCATCAATATCGCGCCGCTCGGATCACCACGCATCCTCGTGAACGATGCGGCCACGCTCGTTCGGCTACGCACTTCGCTCAGCGGAAATACAGCTTCGGCCTCTCGGTTCAAGACGTTGGTGGATGCCGAGGTCGCCGGCGCACGTGCCTACGGCTTCCAGCCTTGGTATGCGGCATTGATGGGCCAGGTCACGGGTGCTGCGTCGTATTGCCGATTCGCTATCGACCGCACCGAGGAGTTCGTCGCCTCTGAAGAAGCGCTAATCCGGAACAATCAGCGCGCGGTCGTCGCGGCTGACAGCTACCTTTATGTGGGAAGCACTATCGGCAACGTCGCTCTTGTCTATGATTGGTGCCGTTCCCAGATGACCGCCGCCCAGCTTACACGCTGGGCCAACTATGGTAACCAAGCTGTCTGGAACGTCTGGAATTACAAACAGGCGCAGTGGGGGAGCACCACCTACGCATGGTCCGGATGGTCGATAGATAACCCGTCCAACAACTACTACTACTCGTTCTTGCGCGCGACCATGCTCCTGGGCTTGGCGACCTATGGCGAGAACACTCAGGCTCAAGCCTGGATCGACAAGTTTCGCACCGAGAAGTTCGCCAATGAGCTTGTGCCCACTTTCAACCGCGATCTCGTCGGTGGCGGCTCGCGCGAGGGCACAGGCTATGGTACGGCGATGGCACGCCTGTTTGAGCTCTACTACTGGTGGGAGAAGTCGACCGGAGAGCGCATCGCTGATGTCACTCCGCACGCGCTGGCCTCACTGGATAAATTCATACACGACATTGTCCCGACTCTCGACCGCATTTCGCCTACGGGCGACCATTCGCGCGACTCCACTGCGTTGCTGTTCGACTACCACCGCGAGTACCTTGCAATCCTCTCGCAGCTGTACCCTACGGACGTGATGTCGGGTGTGTCGAAGACACTGCTGGCGCAATCGTCAGTACCGCGCATGGGGTATGGCTTCGAGTTCTGGGTTGACTTCCTCTACGACCAAGGCAACCTGACGGCACAACCCCTAAGCCGTCTGGCAACCGCTCGCTGGAGCAGCGGCACGGGGCAGTTCTCGATGCGCTCGTCGTGGAACACCGATGCTACTTATGCCAACCTGATCTGCGGCCCGTACACTGAGAGTCATGCCCACCGCGATCAGGGCAGTTTCGTGTTCTTCAAGGGCAATTGGCTCGCGTTAGACGAGAATATCTATTCGCACTCAGGCATCGCAGCGGATGAAGTGAACCATAATCTCGTGCGCATCGAACAGAACGGAGCAGTGATCAAACAAGTATATAACACGAGTTGCTCAATGCTTGCGCTCGCTGACACCCCCATCTACACCTACGGCCTGGCAAGTGTGACACCCGTCTACGGCAGCAAATCAGTCGTGGCCAAGATGGAGCGTGAGTTCCTGTTGATCAAGCCATCAACTCTGGTCGTTCTCGACCGGGTGCAGACCACCGGCACGGGTGTGCGGCGTGTTTGGACGTTGAACCTGCCCGGCCTCCCGACGATCGCCGGCGACCGCTTCACCGCCATGAGTGGCAACAACCAGCTCGACGTGGTTACGCTGGCCCCGACTGGCTTGACACCCCTGGTGGTGTCGTGGCCCTCCGCGAACTCAGACATGAGCGCCGGTTACCGTGTCGACGTTGCCGATTCGACTGGCGATACCTCAGTGTTCCTCAACGTGCTCGGTGCCGATCGCGCCTTCAGCACAGCAGTGCGTTCGGACGCAGCCGGACAGATAGGCGCATTGATTACGCTGGCGAACGGAAGCACTGCCACTGTGCGGTTCAGCACTGCTGGCACGGGAGGCACACTGGAGGTTCGCGACCAGACGGGACAGGTCACGTCGACAGGCGCGTTGCCTACCACCATCCAGGCGTTGCCGCGACTGGCGAACTGACATCGGCACAGTCGATCCCAGTCGCCATATTGTAGGCTGCGCCCTTCGTGTTACCTGAATGGGGACGCCACTACAATACTGAGGCCGAGGTCACTTCGTACCCATGGATCAATTTGTCCGCATTATCAATGTACACGTGGTTCTTGTCCGGTTAATCACGCAAGGAGAGGCGTCGGAACAACACGAAAAGTGGATGTCCCATTTCTCGCCATTTCTCGGCAACCAACCCAGGTTTAAGATGATCAGTCCGAAGATAACCATCGTGTCCGCTTTACTCGCTCTCATGCTCAGTGCTTGTGCCAGCCTCACACCTGAAGAAGAAACGGCGTTGGGTGCGGAGCAGGTGGAAGAGTTAAATACGTCGATTAAGCTGATTGATGACACCACTGTGGTGGCTTACATCGATACGCTGATGGCCGAACTAGTCCCTGCCGCGCTGGAGCCTGAGGCCATCAAGGTACGGATTATCGACAGTGATGGTTTTAATGCGTTCGCCATTGGTGACGGTAATATTTACATCACCTCAGGCACGATTAAATCCAGCTACAATGTTGCGGAGTTGGCCAGTATTCTTGCACACGAACTTGCCCATGTGATTCAGGGGGATCATCGGGAGTTCTATCGTTCCTTCAATACAACACGAACCCTTGCCAATGTGGCGGGCGTTGCGCTCGCCATTGCAACAGCGAACCCTTTCCTGATCGGTGCTGGTGGCATCGCTTCTGACCTCGGAGCTTCAACCTATATCAGCACGCACACCCGGAAGCAGGAACGAGCGGCAGATGAGTTGGCTTTTAACCTGATGGTGGATGCGGGCTATGATCCGCGTTCGCAATTAACGCTGTTTAGTCGCCTGGAACTTTATAGGAACAATCGCCCCGATATTCCTGTGTTTTTACAGACCCACCCTATACCTCAGGAAAGAATCGAGAACACACAGAGCCGACTGTCAGCACTGCCTGCCGGGTTGCGGCTGCGCGTCGATGACGATGGCGCACTGGAGAATATCAAAAGCCTCTTGTGAGCAGTTTCACCAAGTCGAGGATATTTACCCTCTTGGTCGGTGTTACAACAACTGCTGCCGCAGGTTGGGATCTTCCTCGCCGTACAACTCCCACAGATTGGTAAATTCCTCGAGCAGCAGTTTACATTTTGGTGCGGCAGCGTAATCCACATAGCCGTTGTAGGTCGCGTCATCATGTTTGTAGAGCAGGGTGGCGTTGTCTACGACCAGCCAGGCAGAATCGGTGTTCATGGGGGCTACGGTAAGTTTGCGCACTTCCACTTTGCCGGGCAAACGATGCGCCAGTTGCAGCAAGCGATGCCCATTTTCAATCATGGGCCGAATGTCTTTCACGAGAAAGCGCGCCTGACCGTAACGATCGTGTGTCACGAGAGTGCGGACGGCGTCGCGGAATTCGTCGGTGTTGTACAACGGAGCGTCCAGCGTTGCACAGAGGATGCATAGCTGGCCGCGCCCTTGCTGCACAGCCTTTAGCGCATGCGCCCGGAAGGCCGCCAGTTCTTCCAGCAAGAAGAAGTTGGGATTGTTATCGGATACAACAACTGTCATGGCTCACCCCGGGGCAATATTTTTGTTGAAGTGCAAGCATACAAACAACGGAGTCTGCTCGCATAAAAAAAATGAGACAAAAAGAAAGAAAAAGAAAAAGAAAAAAATAAAAAAAATAAAAAAAGAGGGACACCCACTTTAAAATCCATTTTGCATTCTTCTACATGCGCGTGCGGCACTGCAGAATTGCAGCGCAAAAAAAAGGGCCTGCCACAGTGGCAGACCCTTTTTATTTGCGCGACTTGATCAGAAGCTGTAGTTGAAGTTCAGGTTGTAACGTCGGCCATAGGTATCACCGGTCAAGCCCTGGATGGCAAAACGGGTGGACACGTTCGGTACCGGGTTGGGCCCCTTGTCGAACAGGTTCTGCACGTTCAAACCCACGCGCCATGTGCTGTCTGTGCTGGTTTCTCCGTTGTAGCTCAGGGAGCCGCTCCACCAAGTGTAGGAAGGCACGGTGTTCTTGTCGACCTGGACACCTTCGGTCCACACTGTGTTGATGATGGACTCATCCTGGAAGCGGCCCTGCAACATCAGTCCGAAGGGACCAACGCGGTAGTTCGTGGTCAATACGCCGGTCAGGTCAGGTGTGCCGAGGCCGCCCGAAACGTCCAGCGGACTGCCACCCAATGGCGTGTCGCTGCGTTCCGCCACGTAGCCGGCCAGCGCCCGCACCGAGAAGGTTTCGGTTTCGCTAGAGAAGAAGTTCGGCTCCAGCGAGTAGGCCACTTCATAGTCGATGCCCCTTACGCGAGCCTGTGCCACGTTCAAGAAGGTATTGGAGATACGGGCAACCTCGCTGCGCTCGTTCAGTGTGATCTGATCACACAGATTCTGGACTTTGTTGATGAAGCACTCGTCCGCGATGCGCTGTGCGCCGAGCGAACCTACGGCATCCGCGATCTGCACGTCATACCAGTCAACCGACATCTGCAAGCCGTCTAGGACGGAGAACGAAGGAGTCCATACAATGCCGGCGGTGTTGGTGTTGGCCACTTCGGGCGACAGGTTGGGATTGCCACCCGAGAGTACCGAAATCTGGAACTCCCTTCGGTCGAAGCGGGAGTCCAGCACCACACCGTTGGTACCCTGCGCATCGAACAGCTCGGAGAAGGTAGGTTCACGTACGTCGCGCGATTTGGTGAAGCGCAGGCGCAAGTCGTTCAGCACCTGGTAATTCAGCCCGAGCTTCCAGCTGTCGACCGAGCCACTGCGGTCGTAGTCGGAACGACGGAAGGCCACGTCGGTGTGCAGGGTTTGCTCCTGGCCGGCCACCGTGGCCTCCCACAACGGAATGCTCACCTCGGCAAAACTTTCCCAGACCCCGGCTTCGCCACTGATGATGGGCAGCGTCGAGATGTAGTGCATATTGGTAGATGTGGTATAGCCGCTCGGGATGCCGCGAATACCCAGCGCCGGGTCGTTGCGGGGACCGCTTACCAGGGTCGTGATACCGGGAGGGCCGGCATCGTCGGAGAAATCCTGGTCGCGCTGCGTCAAGCCAGCCGCGAAGCCGATCGGGCCTGCTCCCCAGCCTTCGTAAAGTTCACCGGTCAGCAGCAGTTCGCCAAAGCTCTGGTTGACCTCGCCGACGGCGAACTTCGGATCGGCATTGATGTAGTCCTGTGCATCGCGGGTCATGTTGCCGGCACCGAAGAAGTTGTGCGGGACGCAGTCGCGCACCGTGTTGTCGAGGCCGATGGGCGAGTAAACCGGCAACGCACCCGGATCGCTGCGGTTGATAGCGCCCTGCGCAGAGCGCGGCGAGATCAGGGTCTGGATGCCAGGGGATGCGGCCAATTGCGCCGGGGTCGGGTTGTACAGTTGCACGCGGCAGACTATGGCGCCGTTTTGCGGATTGCGCACAGCATCCATCGACAGGAACGCGCGGTCTACGCGCCAGAGGTTACCGTGGTAGTTCAGACGGTCGGCCGTACCTTCTTGCCAGAGACCGCGCAGGTGCCAGTCGCGAAAACCGACATCCCACTCAAAGCCGCCAGCATAGGAGGTGGTGGTAAGGACCTTGCTGTTCTCGGTGTCGTAACCGGCTTCCAGCATATTCGGGAAGAAGCCGTTCTTGTGCACGTTGATCGTAGCCATGTTGCGGGACTGCATGATCTGGCGCACGCTCTCAGGCAGGAAGGCGTTGTCCACAGCGATCGCTGGGGCCCAGATGCTGTAATACAGCGCGCCGCCGCGATCTGCGGTGGTCCTGGCGTCGGTGCGGCCGAGCAACGCCTGGCCGAAGATCGAGAAGCTTTCGTTGATCTGGAACTGCGCACCAATAAAGCCCGACTGGGTTTTGGTGCCAGTGCCGTTGATGCCGCCGCCGAAGGCGTCATTGGAAAGCATCGCATCGGGACCGCCGGATGTGGACTGGGTGCTGCCGGGCCCACTGACTGAGGACACGTCGCCGAGCCGGAACGGCGTGATGTCTTTGCCATCGGGAGTGAAGCGCATGCGGTCCAGTGGTGTGCCGGGGGCGAGAATCAGGCCGTAGGGTGAGCTGGCGGTCGAGGCTACCCAAGGCAGCGTGATTTGCTGTGGGACTGGAGCGGAAGTGAGTGCGGCAGCGGGGTTGGCGGCGCGCCAGGTCGACCACGCAGGGTTGGTCACAAGACCCAGGCGGTTCTGTTCTTCCACTTCGCTGGCAAGGCGCTGGATCTGGTCGATCGACCTGACTTCAACGGAGCCGATCAGGTTAAGCCTGTCATCCATAAAGGACTTGCCACCAGCTATCGACATATCCCACATCTGGCCATCGCCGAATTCGTTGACGCCGGTGCCGGCTTCCATCTTGAAGCCCTCGAATTCACGGTCGAGCACAAAGTTGACCACACCACCCACGGCATCGGCGCCGTAGGCTGCCGAGGCGCCACCGGTCACAACGTCGACGCTGCGCATGAGCGCGGTCGGGAAGGCATCAACGTTAACCAGGCCGTCTTTTGCGGCGGGCACTACACGAATTCCGTCAAGCAATACCAGGGTGCGGTTGCCGCCAAGGCTGCGCAGGTTCAGTGAAGATGTTCCTGACGTTGACACGAGCGCAGTGCCCACGTTCTGGACGGAGACGTTGCCAAAGAACTGGGGTAGGGCACTGAGCTGTCTGGCAACGTTGTTGCCGGGTGCGAATTCAAAGAGCTCCTCGGTCGATACGGCAGTAACGGGAATGGGGGTAGTGAACCCCGAGGTCTGTCTAATACGAGTGCCGGTTACCGTGACTTCTTCGACCTCCGCGCCCTGCTGGGCATAGGCAATATTACCTGATCCTGCAAACACAGCTGCAATGGCTGCGGATAGAGATGTAATCAGAAATTGCTTCTTTTTAAATGCCGCATTAGGTTTCTTCACTGACATGACGTGCTCCCCTTTTTTTGCTGATAGTTGATTGGTTTTATTATTGCTGTGTACCGGTCGGTACGGTTACTGATTACGAACCGGTTACAAAATCAGGCAGCGGGATGCTAACAGGGATTGGTGGCAAAAAAAATACGCATTCCCGAAGTGGGTGTCCCAGATCCACAGATCCAAAGTGGGTGTCCCAGATCCACCAGATCCACATCCCAGCTCCACAAGTCACGGCACAAGGATTTCATTCCCCCTGTGTGTCGTGACTACTGCTTTGCGAAGAGCTGTGGTGTCGTGCGTCAGAGCGATGGGTAGTCGGTATAACCTTGCGCGCCGTTCGCATAAAACGTTGCTGGCTGCGGTTCATTGAGCGGAGCACCCTGGCGGAAGCGTTGCACCAGGTCGGGGTTGGCAATGATCAGTTTGCCAAAAGCGATTGCGTCGGCGTGACCTTCATCGAGTGCTTGCTGCGCAGAAGCCAGGGTAAATTTTTCATTCGCAATATACACGCCGCCAAAGGCTGTTTTCAATTGCGGGCCGAGACTGTCCGGTCCCGCGTATTCACGCACGCAAATAAACGCGATCTTGCGTGCCCCGAGCTGCGTTGCCACATAGCCGAAGGTTGCAGCGGAGTTGGAATCGCCCATCGTATGTGCGTCGCCGCGCGGTGCGAGATGTACGCCAACGCGGCCAGGCCCCCATACCGAAACTGCGGCATCGGTCGCTTCAAGCATCAGGCGCGCACGATTTTCGATGGCTCCGCCATAGTCGTCGGTACGTTGATTGGTCGAATCCTGCAAAAACTGATCGAGCAGATAACCATTGGCACCATGCAGTTCAACACCATCGAAACCAGCGTCCTGCGCATTCTGTGCACTGCGACGAAAATCTTCGATGATGCCAGAGAGTTCCGCGAGCGCCAGTGCACGTGGCACGGGATATGGAGTTTCTGGACGCAAAATACTGACATGTCCTTTTGCGGCCAAAGCACTCGGCGCTACCGGCAGCTCACCGCCGAGAAACACGGGATGTGAGATCCGACCCACATGCCACAACTGCAAGAATATCTTGCCACCCTCGGCATGTACTGCGCGCGTGACTTTCTTCCAGCCTTCCGCTTGTTCTGTTGACCAGATGCCGGGTGTATCTGCGTAACCTAGACCTTGCGGCGACACGGCAGTGGCTTCAGTAAGAATGAGGCCGGTGCTGGCACGCTGGCGGTAATACTCCACCATCAAGTCGTTGGGAATGCGGCTGCTGCCGGCCCGGGCACGCGTAAGAGGTGCCATGACAATACGATTGGATAGCTGAAGCTCGCCAAGCTGAAGCGGGTCGAATAAAGAGGGCATGCAAGAGTTTTCCTGTGGTGATTAATATTTGTGATTAGCCAATGAATAAGCCGAATGCGAACCTGAGGATGGAGAAAAATACGCAGGGTGTCCTTTGTGAGTTTAGTTTTTGTGAGTTACGTTGCTGCCGGGAATAATGGGTCTCAAATACCCGTATCAAACTCCGGGCTACGTCACACCAGAGCAGTTCGAGATGAATTCTGTTGATTAAATCAGTATCCTAAAAAAGGCAGGATGCTCCAGGTTGCCCCATATCCACAGGATACAGAACGGCCGAGGCGAGACTACAGTCTCTGCAGCTGCGCGGGCTTACATGGCGTGTATGTCGTACCAGCCGCCCAGTCTGTTTTTGGCCGCCATTGAGTGCCATTTGGCCATGAGATTATCCGATGTCTGCCAGCTACCATCGCTGCACCAAGGAGCCGGCCCGGCACTATGATCCAATTTGAAGAAACGACCATTCTTCCTAACGAGGGCCGGATCTTTGTAGCCCAGCAAATGCAGCATTTTTCTCTTCAGGCGAAATACAATTTTTTCCTGATTATTTAATTCATTGAAATTACATTGATTGATCGCTTTGAATCTTGTGTAACCGATACCGCTTAAATGTTTGACAAGTTCTTCAATATCGCTTCCGGCTTCAAAAGATATGTATTGCGGCCGAACCTGTTTGTTAAGTGGCAGAATACAAAATCGGTCTGCCCCCTCAATATCAACTTTTA
The DNA here is from genome assembly GCA_903926285.1 of uncultured Gammaproteobacteria bacterium. Classification (GTDB taxonomy): domain Bacteria; phylum Pseudomonadota; class Gammaproteobacteria; order Pseudomonadales; family Pseudohongiellaceae; genus CAILUG01. The sequence goes on along the minus strand of CAIYIP010000510.1, from coordinate 4,367 downwards.
TAAAATGGGGCTGGCCATATTGCTTGATCAGTTCAAGAATCGTAATGGTTTTGACCTTTATTACACCCAAGGGGTTCTTGTGTGCAATTTTGTTGTCGATGGTGCTACTCGATCCGAGGTCGTCACCCGAAATAGTTAAGGTGATTTCCTCATCGGAGTTGTTGCTGATAGCCCTGTTTACGAGGACAAGCTGTCCGCTGGCCACCTCATCCTTGAATAATATTTCAGCCTTTTTTGTCAGGTTGATATTAGCCTCTACTGCTATGACTTTATATCCTTCAGATAGATAATATGCCGTGTCAGCCCCATCAAACATTCCAATGTCAAAAATCAACAGCATTTCTAGCTCCATCGTCGCAAAATATATATAAGAGGGAAATGGTTCCGGTGCCCTGCAATGGTCGGGCGCATACGATTTATTTAGCCGACGATAGCATAGTGTCCCAGTAGATAAAATGGGTCAGAGCCACTGCTGTCCACCCAATATCAGGATAGTTTTAACTGCTGCACAACTTGCTATGAGCGAGCGGCAAGTAAATGCATGGTGCAACCTGGATTCGAGTAAGTGTCAAATTCTTGTCGTCACCGAAGACGCGTTTTATTTGCCAATTATTCTGATTCAGTCATTCAGGATAGCATCTGACCGTTTTGATTTTTGGTCATATACCAGTGCATAACTGAAGTTATAAACTTAATGGTTCATTTTCGATCGCGGTGGCTGCGGACTCCATTCTTTAATGGCCTGATCGCCGGGGCGATCAACTTTTACTTTTCCTGCTGTCTGATCCACTTTGCCTTTTGCTATATCTGATGTGCCTGAGATGATGTTGTCTAAAAATTCATATGTTGATCGAATTAAGGAGGTTCCTTGTGAATATTGCGAGAACCTCCACGGCATGCCTTGACGACATGTGTGTGATTACTATGCATGGCGTGGACCAGCTTGTTGGCAAGAGGGTCTTAAAAAAGGCGGTGGTCAGTAAACGCCTGTATATAGTTGCTTTTTCGCGTTGTGCGTCAAATTTTTTGCGAGAGAAGAACCTGCAATGCCTGTTTGCCATGAAGTAAAGTTTGCAAGGCATCCAAGCAACATTTATCCCATGGACGTTTTGATACGCGCGAGAGGGTGATGCAACAATCAGCGGGTGGTTTGCGCCACGGTGTCGAGCGGAGTCCGGATGAGCTTGTTATCTTCGCGCAGCAAAGGTTGTAATGCGGGCTCTAGTACTTTGAGCAATTGCGAGGCAAGGCCACTGGTGAACTCAAAATCCTCCGCCTGTTCGCCGCCTACGCTCGCGAGGATGGTGCCGAAGAAGCGATCATCGATGAAGAAAGTGAAGATGGCGTTGCGATTGACTACGGTTTCGGAAATCAGCCGACCGCCGGCTGCAAACTGACGACTGCGATGATCACCGGTACCAGTCTTGCCCCCCACTGAAAGTGGCTGGCCATCGGGACCAAGGAATACACCACTGAGACGGCGACCCGTGCCGGATTCTACGATATTGATCAGCGCGCGGCGCGCCGTGTGCGTGACTTCAGGTGACAACACATATTCACCGACGCGAGTTCGCGCCTGCAACAGTGTTTCGTACGGCGTATCCGCGCCGAAATGCAGCGACTCGATCTGGCGCATCGATACCCTGACTCCGTCGTTAACAATAATGCCCATCAGTTCAGTCAGCGCCGTGGGACGGTCAGCTGATACGCCGAGCGCAGTGGCATAGGAAGGCACCAGCGTAGGGAAGGGATAGCCGAGTTTCTGCCATTGCTGATGAATCGCCGCGAACGAATCCTGCTCGACGAGAATACGAATACGTTTCTGCTGCTTGTCCCAGCTGTCGGTCTTGAACAGCCACGCATACGCACTCTGGCGTTCCTCTGCGCTGGCGCGCACCAGTTCCTCGAAAGGCGTACCGGGATTGGCCAGCAGGTATTCCACCATCCACAGTTCCAGCGGGTTCACGCCAGCGAGGTAGGCGCGGTCGTTGCTGGTGAATTTGTCGCGCGCATATTTCGTGTAGAGATGGTTCAGTTCGGTAGCCTCAGGCATTTTCGGCGCGAGCCTCTGCGCGAGGAAGTTGGTCATGGCGTCGATGTCGGCTTCGGGCTGCACCGCGCGGAACGTCATAGCCATCCTGTATGCCGTCGGCGGTGTGCGCGACGCCAGCGTATTGAGTAGTTGCTCACCGTGCTGGCCGCGATAGGCGTTGTAAAATTGCTGCATGTATTCGCGCCCCTCGTAATCTGCAAAGCGCGCGAGGTACTGCTGTCGCTGCGGATTGTCGCGATTTTCAAGCATGTCTTGTATGCCGGGAATTTCGTTAATGTAGTAACGGCTGATGTCGCGCATTAGTCGCACGAACGGCAGATTCACCGAGCGGTTAAAAGCTTCAGCCAATGTCATCACCCTGCTGTTGTCCACGCTTTCGAAATTGTTGAACCGGTGCTGGCCACCCGCAGTAAAAAAAAGTTCCGTATTGCTGGCCGAATACTCGCGCAGCATCGCCGCATCAAGCAGTTCGTGTAATGTCATGCCGGAATTGACGCGCAACTGATCAACCACCCACAAGCGGATCGGATCGTTTGCCACGTCACCCGGCTGCACTTGCACACCGTCGAGGCGGTTGCTGTAGCGGTAATAAAGTGTCTCGACGATTTCGAGATAAGTCAGTAGTGTGCGCAGCTTGGCGGTAGAGCCCAGATCGAGCTTGGAGTCATCGTTGAGATCGAAGGGCGTGTTCAGGTTGTCCGTTTGCACGCGTAGCTTGTTGCCGTCGTTTGTGCTTTCGTAGATCAGTACACTGAAGCGCACCGCATCGAGCTGGTTTTCCTGCAGCAGCCGGTAACCGGTGAGTCCCATTGCAGTTGCCTGCGCGGGGTCAGTGATGTTCTGCAGCACCTGCGACACGTTCTGCTGCACTTCGCTGGCGATTGTGGTGTTGACGGTAAGATCGAGCCGGTCGAGATCATAAAGACTCTGGCTGTTGAACAGCGACAGCAGTTCGGTCCGCACACTATTGGCGGCCTTCTGGCGAATGAAAGAAGGTGGGTCCTGCGCAGGATAACCATCGCGGAAGATCAACGGTTGGCTCAGCGCTGCATTCATCAGGCGTCTGTCAATCACGCCGGCATTGCCAAGCAGGCGCAGGTGGCTGTCGGTCAGTTGCGCCAGTTCTTCCCTGCCGGCGAGCAAGTAATGGGAAGGGCGACGTTGCGACAACACCAGACTGAGCGCTGCCTTGTACACGCGGGCCTTTTCATCCAACGCGCTTGTTTCCTTACTTGTTAGTAAAGCGTTGGCTTCAATAAAATCAATGCCGTACCAGGCCCACAGGCCTTCGCCGATGCCAAGAATTTCGCCAAAACCCCCGCGCCCGGAGAGCGGTGTCGAATTGATGTAGTCGCGCACGATGCGGTTGCGCGCCTCGATAGTATCCGGACCGTCGCGGTAGGCTCGCACTGCGGCCGACACCATCTGGTGCAGCTTATCCCCGATGCCGGAGGTAAGACCTTCCGGTGAATAACGAAATTTTTCCAGCTGCGTGGCGAGTGTGCTCGCGCCGGCGGCATCGTGACCTTCCTCGAACAGATTCGCGGTGTGGGCTGTCATCACCTTGCCGAGTCGGAACCATTCCACGGCCGGATTCAGTTGCGGTTGTTCAGTAGTGAGCAAATTGCGGTTCTCGATGAACAGCAAGCTTTGAACGAGCAGAGGTGGAATGTTTTCGAACGTGGGATAGATGCGTTGTGGTTGACGGGTGCTGTACAGCGGCGCGCCGGCATCATCGAGGATGGTGAGTCCGGCTTGCTGTTTTTCGCGGTAGGGCGGATTGCCACCCCATTGCACAAAGTTACGCAACGCAGCGGAGAAACTTGCCTGCTGGGTGATGTCGAAACCACGCTTGCGTAAACGCTCAGTGGTGGCTGGTAAGGTGGCGTAACCCTGGCGCACGTTGTAAGGGCCAGATTCGGGAAATACGATGTTGCCGCCGGAGGGGCCATCGCCTATCTGCCAGGCTAGTTTTGCAGCATAAGAGGAAAAAAGTCGCGCCTGCAACCAGGAGGTTTCAACTTCATACCAGGCTGCCGTTGCCAGCAGGGCAGCGAGCAGAAACAGCACAAGGCTCTTGATCATTACTCCTTAAAGCCGCAGCCCCTCGCTAATTATTTGTGGTGATTCTCCCGCGCATGGATTGCGCATCACCGCAACGTCGTTATCTTAACGTAATTCGCTTGTGGATTTCGTGGTTAAGCGCACTTTAGTTTCGATTGTGTGATCGCAGTCACCTGAGAATGGTTGGCGGCATTATAGAAGCATGGGACACGTAGAAGCATGGGACACGCAGTCTCATGAAGGTATTGTG
>CAIYIP010000509.1 GCA_903926285.1 uncultured Gammaproteobacteria bacterium | reverse complement strand
GTCAAAAGTGCTCGAACAACGCGGACACACCGTTTCGCTTTGTGTTTTTGAAGCGCCTCTGGACTGGATCAAAACCCAGTTCCCCAGGCTGTATGACGTCCATTTCCTTGACGGCACCAACTCTGGCAAGTTATCCATGATCTGGCAGTTCAGAGTGCTTATCGCAAAGTTATCACCAGATGTCATCCATGCGCATTGCGAGAAATCTTTTCTCTTTGGCGGAATTGCCGGAAGGTTGTGCCGCATTCCTGTGTTAGGAACTTACCATCGCTCAAATCTGGAATTTTATCAGCCCTCTTGCAAATACAGATTTTATGCTTCCTTGATGAGCAGGTGTGTTGCAATTTCCTCGCAGCGAGTGGCGCTGATGCGGGATCGATTAGGGATTTCTCCTGACAAGATTACCCTCATACATGGTGGTGTAGACCTGTCTGCTGTGGATTACGATAAAGAGAAATCAGCAGCTAAAATTAACATTGGATTTAGCCTTGATCAGCGTATGTTGCTTTCTCTTGGGCATCTGGGCGCGATTAAAGGCCATGACTATACGTTGGCAGCACTTGAAATTGTTGTGAAAAGATTCCCGGATGTACATTTGTATATCGGGGGTGATGGTCAGCCAGAAGATCGTGAAAGATTACGAACACTGATTCAAAAATATGGCTTGAAAGATTGCGTCACACTGCTTGGCGAGGTAGCAAATGCTTTCGAGCTTTTTACTGCCTGTGATGTGTTTGTGCAGCCTTCATTAGAAGAAGCATTTGGGCTTGTATTCATTGAAGCCGGGGCTCATGGCAAAGCTACAGTTGCAACCAGCGTGGGGGGGATTCCGGATATTGTTATTGATAACGAAACGGGAATTCTAGTGCCTCCTGGTGATTCATCAGCCTTGGCGCTAGCAATAATTAAACTGCTTGAAAAGCCCGAATGGACCGCCCAGTTAGGTAGAAATGCCCGTGAAAGAATTGTTGCCAATTTTTCTCTAGAGAAAATGGTAGACAAATACATTGATGTTTATGAAGGTATGTTGGAATAAATATGTGTCGGCGATAACCTGGTGGTTATCCCGGCTGAAAGTAACAGACTGCTAAAGACTCCACTGTAAGTTTAAAGACACCTACCAATCGCTCAAGACAAGTTTATTGACGATCCAGTTCTCGTATCCAACTCACAGTTCTTTGAGAAGAGATTTCAGCAATGGGGGCGTCTGTGAGTCCGATGTTATGCGGGCCGCCAATCAGGCTACTTCATAAAATCCATAATGTTTACAGCAAAAATAGCAATGGGAGCTATCAGGATTATCCACTCCAGGCGATTTCGGCGTAGAAACCCTGTGAAATGCAAAATAAGTATTATGATGCCTACAAGATAAACAGCGATTGAAACCATGTATTACCTATATTTGGGGTTCATAACCATCATGATTAAATCATGATCTCCGGCTAATTAAAAATGACATAATGTGCATGATTATAAACATCGTGACTTCGATAACGTTTTTTTATGAGCGACACTAAAGGAATATCCTGAATGAGTACTGCTGACCTGTTTGGTTATATTGCAGCAACACTCACCTCCGCAGCCTTTATTCCCCAAGCCTGGCTGACCTGGAAGCGCAAGCGCACCGAGGGTGTGTCATTGGGAATGTATTTGATCTTTACTGCTGGAGTTTCAGCCTGGATGTTATATGGCATCCTCCTGAATTCAGGTCCTATTATTCTCGCAAATACTTTTACCCTGGTTTTGGCTTTATTCATTCTAGTTATGAAAATCCGTTATGGTTGAAACCGATAACTCATTCACAAGGAATAAGGGCATAAGAAACCTATCTGTATTTGGGCTATTGATCTGCGCACTTTTATCCTTTACCCCCTGGCTCGATAGTTATGCCGATGCCGCTATTGGCTCTGCCTTGTCCAGTACCCTGAAATTATTCGCTTCCGTACGTGGCGTAGACGCAATAGTAAGCGCCGCCGAAGGCACAGAATTGTCGATTGCACCTGTGGGTGTGGGAGTTACTTTTGCCCCAGGTGAGCTAATAGAGCCCATAGATGATCTCGTCGAGAGGCTCGGCGACGTCCTGCTTTGGGTGCTGACGTTGCTGGGCGTCGAGAAACTTAGCCTGGGTCTATTGGGTTCTGGTTCTGTGCGTTTGCTAAGCGGCACAATATTTCTGGCCGCCTCCGCTTTTATTATCTGGTGGCCAGCACAAAGGTTGCCAGCAAGAGTTCGTACTCTGCTGGTAATGCTTATCTTGATACGTATTGGATTGCCCCTCACTGCGATTTCGAGTGAAGCGCTTGCACAACATGTGGTGTATGCGAGGACTGCAAGTGCGGAATCCGCGCTGGTTAGTGTGGCGCAACAAATCGAACAGGATCAGGTCGAACAGAATGCTCTGGTTGAAGCGCCTGCCCCACCCACAATTAATAACGTAGAGCAGAATTTGTTGGAGAAGCTCAATACCGCAGTTGATGATCTCGGGAGCGCCATGAACGAGATGCGAAATAGACTGGATCTGCAGGCCAGCATGGAGCAGCTTTCGCAGCGCATGGAAGAAACGGTGAACCATGTAGTTGACTTGCTGGCTCTGGTAACTTTGCGTGCACTCCTATTTCCAGCCTTGTTTTTGTTCTCCGGCTGGCTTTTATTGCGGATTTCGGAATAGGTGAATTACTACCAGAAATATCTGATCAACATTGCTATACAAATAAAGACGATCAGCAAACGCAGGTAGAGAAGATTGATACGGAATAGGATATGGGAGCCCATCCATGCGCCAATGGCCTGGCCTGCCATCATCACGAGTCCTACCATCCAGATAATTTTTCCGGCCATGATAAAAACAAG
>CAIYIP010000508.1 GCA_903926285.1 uncultured Gammaproteobacteria bacterium | reverse complement strand
GAATTTTGCGTGTGTAAAGCAGCCAATGACATAACGGCAATACTAAAACAAAGTGGCATAAACGCAGTTCATACTGGTCATTCTGATTAAACGCTAGGGCAAGATCCGGGAATGTATGTTAGTCAATTCCAGGGCTGACTTAGCGACCGCCTGACGTCTCACAACTCCAGCACGCGCCCATATTTTCTGTTCAAGTAATGTGGGTCTCAGTCAACCCGTTCTACCTGGATATAACCGGACACTCTGGTGGCGCTCAAGCGATAGGCATCGCCCCAGCGTGAGGGATAGATTCTCACCTCGTCACCAACGCTCACTGGATAACGCTTGTCTACCATCTGACGCCATTTCTGTCCGCTTTGCAGTGTTATCAGCACCAGATTAGGCAGCAGCCGTTCAATGGATGCGACTTTATCGATCAATTCGGATTTGCCGTCAGTGCCTTCGATCACGCGAACATTCTCTGTTGCGGAGACCTTGCCGAAACTGTCCACATCGCGGGTCTCAACGGGCAGTGAGTTGGTTTCGGCTGCAGGCTGCGCTCTCTCTTCAATCGGTGCAGCTGCGGTCGGGTTATCAGTGCTCGTTTGTTGCACGGTAAGGCGCTCACGGCTTTCCTCTTCCTGCCCGGAACCAATATCAGCAGCCTCCAGGCTCTCATAACAGTCAAAGCGCTGCAGGCGATCTTCGATGGTGCGACAACCGCTCACATCCACGACCTGGGCAGAACAGCACAAGCTGAGAGGAAGCAGAATTAACGCAAGCAAAGCTGGAAATACATTCACGGTTTTTATCATATGAGGTCTTTTGCCAAGTTGGATATTGCGGTGCGGGCCCGGTGGCACATTTGGTCGCCAATCAAGATAGACTATCAGCTCATGCTATTCAATGAAGGACGGTGAGGCTGGATATTTTTTTCATTTCCGCGCTTTCGTCAATACATGACTGGAAAAATACTCGCTATGATAATGCTCGGAAAATACCCAAAGATTAAAGCGAGCCCAGGGGAGACTTGCGCTTGCCATGTCATCTTCAATAATGGTCCTGACTATGCTCTCTGCATGATCGCCTGCAAGGCAGGTCCAGGCGTAAAGCCCGGCAGTTGCTTGCGATAAATGATGGAGCGATTGCGGCCATTGTTTTTAACCTGATATAACGCCTCGTCCGCGTGCTGAATCAGTTGCTCAAGCGATGTTTCATCAAGGAGCGTGGCAATGCCGATACTGATGGTGATTTTTCTGCTTTCCATGCCAGGTATGCGGTAGTTGGCGATCCCCTTGCGGATTTTTTCCGCGAGTATCTCTGCCTGGCTTGCATCCGTTTCGGGGGCGAATAACAAAAACTCCTCGCCACCAATCCGTCCGACGCAATCTGACTGCCTCAATGTGGCGATCAATTGATGCCCCATGGCGCGCAACACTTCGTCACCTTTACCATGGCCGTAGGTGTCGTTGATGGATTTGAAATGGTCGAGATCGAATACGAGGCAGGACAACGGAGTTCTATAACGTACTGCACGCTGCCATTCGTTTTTGCCCTTTTCCATGATGGCGCGGCGGTTGTGCAGCCGGGTTAATTCGTCGGTAGTGGCAAGTTTCTGCATATGTATCGCAGCTTGTTCACTGCGCCTGAACATGGTGTAAACCAGCAACACAAGTGCTGCCGCCAGCATCAATACCAGAAACTGCAGACGAACCAGTGAACGGCTCTCGGCAAGTGCTTGCTGTTGCTGTTGTCGGTTTCTCTCGAGCGTGGCGTTGGCATCGACATAACGTCGGATATCCAGCTCTTCGCGAATCCGCAGAGTGGTATCGAGGTTTTGCTGTTGCAGGCCAGTCTGCATCAGATCCGAATAAGCGCGTTGGGCAATCAAGGCCTTATCAAACTGGCTTAGCTGTTCGAAGGCAAGGCTGAGTCCGCGATAGCAGCGCAGCAAGGCAGCGTTAAAGCCACTTTGCGCCAGCACGGGCAGTGCCTCCAGGTAATAATTGACTGCAGTCTGCGGCAGCCCAGATTCGAGCTCTACATCCGCCAGATTGCGCAGCGCGGCGGCATGTTGCACTTCATCACCCACACTGAGAAAAGCTTCAGCAGACTTGAGCAACAGGCTTTTTGCTTGTACCAGATCGCCGGTCGCGTGCGCATTTACGCCAAGTGCCTTTAGTGTGTAGGCGCGGCCTGATACATCATTGAGCTCTGTATTCAAGCGCAGTGCCTGATTGAACAAGTCATCGGCTTCGCTGAAACGCTGTTGTGAAGCGGCGACATGGCCGAGATTGTAGAGTGTCACCGACAAGGCAAGAGTATCGCCGCTGCTTTCATCGTAACTGAGTAGTTCCCGGTAATAACGCTCGGCAAGTGCCAGCTCCCCTGTGCTGTAGTAAAGATTGGCGAGTGAGTTGAGCACGTTGCGCGCCAGCGCGCTGTTATTCGCCGTGCCAAGCAGGTTGTAGGCATTGTTGAGCGTCTGCGTGGCGGCTTCATAACGCGTCTCAATGACAAGTTTGTCGCCCATGTCCAGCAGCGCCTGGATTTGCTGTTCCAGGTTTTCTGCGGGTGTTGCCGTTTGTGCCGCAACCATCCCGTGAGCGAATAACGCGCAGCAGAAAAACAAGGTGTTGAGCTTAAGCATACCAGTATCCATGATCGCGATCAGGGAGAGTCGCCAACGGTAAAACTTCAGGTTGGTATGCTTATAACGGCAAAATTACAGAAAAATTGAGGGCTATCCTGGAGTCTATAGTTGCTGACTACTCGGAAGGCTCCGGGTAATGGTTATTTATCGACCTTTTAGCTGGGAAAGTTTAGGAAAATTTACTGCGGTTGCGGGGCATCTTGAGCAAATTGTCGGTTAGTTCCGCTTTGCCATATGATGTGCTTTATACTCAGGCTCAGCAGCCTGCAAATGGTGCAAAGTTCCGGCTTCTTTCTCTTTCCTATTGAGGATGTTCCATGTTCAAGCAAACCACCCTGATAGCAGCGATACTCTCAATCGCAGCCTGTTCGCCCGCTGAAACGCCACTATCAACAGAGGCCAACGCCCCAGCGGCAGGCGCAGCCGGAAATGCAACGATTGCTGCCACAGCAGTGGCGCCAGGTTCAGGAGTGGAGCAACAATACTTCGATGCCAGCATAAAGCCCGGGGATGATTTTTACAGTTATGTAAATGGTGTCTGGCTAAATACCACGCCAATTCCAGCCGACAAATCAAATTACGGATCGTTCACGATTCTTGACGATGAAGCGCAGGCAAACCTGCGCACGATCATAGACACCGCCAGCAATACGGATGCCGCACCGGGTTCGGATACACAGAAGGTGGGCGACTTCTTCCGCAGTTTCATGGATGAACCGAAACTTGAGGAGTTGGGCGCCGCACCATTGCAGGCAATCCTCGCGCAAATTGCCCATGTTGTGAACAAGCAGGATCTGCTCGTGCTGACCGCCGACCTCAACCGCATGGGTGTGCAGATTCCCGCGGGTATCTACATCAACAATGACGAGAAACAATCCGATCAGTACATCGCCTACATCGCGCAGTCGGGCCTCGGCTTGCCTGATCGTGACTGGTATCTCGATACCGAAAATCCAACCTATCAGGAAGCGCGCACTGCTTACAGCGCCTACATCAGCAAGGTGATGGGCCTGGCCGGTTCGGTGCGGGGTGAAGAGGTGGCGGCGTCGGTACTCGCTATTGAAAACCAGATTGCCTTGGCACACTGGGACAAAGTGCAGAATCGCCAGGCGGATCTCACCTACAACAAACGCACACTTGCCGAATTGCAGGCGATGGCACCGAGCCTCGACTGGGCTACGTTTATCCAGGACCTGGGTGTGAGTGAAACCACCTTTGTGATCAACCAGCCCAGCTTCATCGAAGGCTACAACGGTATCTGGGAAAACACTGAGCTGGATGCCTGGCAGGATTATTTCAGCTTCAAGTTTGTGGATGCCTTTGCTACCTATATGAGTGATGCTTTTGTGCAGGCCCAGTTCGACTTTGAAGGCCGTGTGCTTAGTGGCCTCGAAGCGATGGAGCCACGTTGGAAACGCGGTGTAAGTGCGGTTGACGGTGCGCTCGGCGAAGTCGTGGGCAAGTTGTACGTTGAGGATTATTTTCAGGAAGCCTCCAAGGTGCGCATGGATCAGCTCGTGGAAACCCTGCGCGAAGCATTTCGCGTGGGTATCGATGAGCTCGAGTGGATGACGCCGGCAACCAAGCTGCAGGCGCAGGACAAACTCGCAAAGTTCAACACCAAGATTGGTTATCCCAATTCATGGAAGGATTATTCGGCGCTCAGTGTGGATGCTGCTGATCTCGTCGGTAACGTGATGCGTTCGCGCCGCGTCGAACACGCGCGCGAAGTCAACAAGCTCGGCCAGCCCATCAACCGTGATGAATGGTTCATGACTCCGCATACCGTCAATGCCTACTACAATCCACCGATGAATGAAGTGGTGTTTCCGGCTGCCATTCTGCAACCGCCGTTCTTCAATGTGGCCGCCGACGATGCAGTGAACTATGGTGCAATCGGCGCCGTGATCGGCCACGAATTCAGCCATGGCTTCGACGACCAGGGTCGCAAGTACGATGGCAATGGCAACCTGCGCGACTGGTGGACTGAAGCCGATGCTGCAGCGTTTTCCGAGCGTGCCAACCGCCTCGTGGCGCAGTACAACCGGTTTGAAGTGCTGCCGGGCAAATTTCTCAACGGCGAATTTACACTTGGTGAAAACATCGGCGACCTCAGTGGTCTGGCTGTTGCCTACAAGGCCTATCACATGTCGCTCAATGGTGCGGAAGCGCCTGTGATTGATGGTTATACGGGCGACCAGCGTTTCTTCATCGGCTGGGCGCAGGTGTGGCGCCGCCTGTATCGCGATGAAAATCTTGAAGTGCGTATTTCCTCCGACCCGCATTCCCACAGCATAGCCCGTAGCAACGGTGTACTACGCAATTTCGATGCCTGGTATACCGCTTTCGACATCCAGCCTGGTACGGCCATGTACCTAGCGCCGGAAGAGCGTGTCAAAATCTGGTGAAGATGCGGCGGGTTTGGCACGACTACAGCAGTTCGACGGGGCCATCAACAAGCGCTCCATTCATGCCATGCACAAACGTAAAGGCGGCTCGACTTATTACGGTGAAGTTGATCTGCAGCGTATGGTCTTCAATGGTTTATTCTGGCATCACCAAACATGGCGGAGCAGACGCACGGTTTGCTGACCAGTCGGGTGCCCAAAATTTATCGCCTCGCTCAGTTATTCAACAGATTCGCCGGCGCATACTGGTCTGTGAGTACGCGTTCTTTCGTGTCCCAGTCCACGTCGGTTCGCATGTATTGCGTATAGTCCACGAGCTTCATGTCGAAGCGGTCAAGTTTCTGCTGCAAGGTGGTGGCGCGTTGCGCCAGCGTGGCTGCCTCGGGTAGTGGCTGCATTGATGCAATGATGATGCGGTTGCCAGTTCCTGCCTGGCGCACGTTGAAGAACTTGCCGAAGACCTGCGCATACGTTGCGGATTCTGCCGCATACAGGCGCGAGGTGGAGAAAGTGTTGGAAACCACCATGCCATTCGTTGGCAGCAGTGCTTTTACTTCCTGCAGAAATTCTGCGGTCATCAGGTGTTCGGGAATATATTCGCCGTTGAAAGCATCGAGAATGATGAGGTCGAATTGTTCCTTGCGGATGCCGGCGCGTTTTACGTAGACCCGCGCATCTTCAGTAGCAATCTTGATTTTATCAGTTTCAGTAGAGTCAAAATAATCCTTCGCAACCCGCACCACAGCTTCATCTATTTCTGCAATGATAATTTCTGCTTGTGGAAACAGGGTGCTGTAGGTGTGAACGAGTGTGCCACCACCGAGGCCAACAATCAGGATGCGCTGTGGATTGTCCTGCACCAGCAGGCTCGACAGCACCATCTTGGCATACGGAAATACCAGCTTGTCGTAGTCATCCAGAAAGCGGCAGCTCTGGTTCTGGCCGCTACGTTCTGTAATGGTGAAGCGCATGCATCGGCGCACGGCGTCTTCGGTAACAAGAATGTTGCGATACAGCGAGCGTTCCTGATGTATCTGTTTCGCTTCGCCCTGCGCGTAGCCATGGCTCGCAAATGTGCAGGCTGCAAGACTGAATAAAGTCTGGATGAGAACGGAGGAAAAAACAGTTTTCATAATCAAGGAGTCGTGTCAGTAAGTGTGGCGCTAAAGTGGGCGCAATCATAACAAGAGCTTATGCAATTGCCATAGCGAATACCGGTGGACGCTGCCCCGCAAGGCGTCTTATGCTGCAGGTCTCAATAACAACAATGGCGGCTACCCAAGCCACGCTTAGGTAGCAGTTGTTGCCCGGCGGCAATCCAGACAGCCAAATCCTTTAGGGGACTATTCCATGACGCAAGCCTATAAAACCTGCTTTGGTTCACTGGCGTCCTATGACAAGGGTCGCGTCGAGCCGATTGCCGATGACGTTAGAAACTACGCGTTTTCGAATTGTTTTGAAGTAGCGGCAAGCGCCCGTCCTTATGAAAAAGTCGTGTTCGGCCAGAACCAGGAATATGTGCTAGAGGTGCTGCGCGCGGAAGGTGATTCGCCGTGGTACACCTGTGCGCATGATGAGTTTGCGCTGTGTATGGATGGCACCGTGGACATTCACCTGTTCAAGCTCGATGGCAGTCAGATGGCTGATCCCAACGACAATGGCGCGATACTCGTCAGCGGCGAGCCCAGGGGGCAGTACATGGGCTGGATGCGTATTCAGCGCGGTCATCAGGCCATGCTGCCAGCCAACACGGGCTACCAATTTCGCAACAAGAATGCTGCGGTGCTTGTCCTGCAAACCTGCAAGGGTGAGCTTTCAATTGAACGCTGGTCCAGCATTTGTCAAATGAGCTAAGAGGCCGTGCCATGACCAACAACAACGGTTACCAGGATTTTGTACTTGGCGGTTTTACGTTTCGCCGCGACGAATATTTCTGTCACATTGGATGGCAGATGGAGGATGGTCGACCGCTCAGCCATACG
>CAIYIP010000507.1 GCA_903926285.1 uncultured Gammaproteobacteria bacterium | reverse complement strand
TTCAAGATGAACTTCGAAGGCCGGCGGCGGTAGGTAGAAGGAGAAGTGTCTTTGGCATGGATGCCAAAGCCAAGCCTACAAGGATGTATTCACGGCGTCTTCTGCTTCTACCTACCGCCGCCGGCCCGGCTAGGTTTTTTGGTGAAGAAGGTGGCAATTCAGCATCTTCAGTAATAGTAATCCGCTCAGTTCGCCCAGCTGCGATCGGCGAGTTTGTCGAGCAGCGGTTGGGAGTTCTGCATCTGCTGCGCCCACTGATACTTCACGTGTTGCAGAAACTTGGTATTCCAGGAAGGATAGATGTCGTTGCGGTCCTGCCAATAGAGGATGAATTCCTTGACCTGGGCATGCGCAAAGCCGCCATCTATGTTGGCCATCGCAAGCACATCAAAGCATGCTGCATTGGGTTGGAAGTTGGGCGGAATCGGCCGTGGTGTGGTGTCGTTTTCGAGTGTGTGGCTGTAGCGTTCCCACTGTCGGCGCACATGCGCAATAAACCGGGTGCTCCAGGTGCTCGTGACAATACCGCGTTCGCGCCAGTAGAGCACAAATTCTGGCACGGCATCTTCGATAAAGCCGCGATTAACGCCGGCGTATTCCAGAATACATACTGCTTCTTCACTTGGCAGCCAGTTCGCCGACATTTCGGTTTCAAGTTCCTTGGCGCCTTGGAAGCTGCGCTGCTTTTCCCACTGGCCGACAATATATTTGAGAAAAGTCTGGCTCCATGAATACTGGGTCTTCTGCCGTTCGCGCCAGTACATCACAAAACTCTTCACTTCCTGTTCGATAAACTGGCGCGGAATATTGCGCTGCTGGCACTGTTCATACAATGTGGTATCAGGCTGCCAGTCGGGTGGGATGTACGAAGCGGTGCCAGAAGTATTCTGGTAAGGCGTGCTGCGCGGCTGGGTCGAATAGGATGCCGTGCCGGTCATGACGGCTGGGGTTCTGGCATCCTTCGCGGGCTGCAAAACTTTTGGGTTTGCGCGGTTGTCTTCCTGATTAATCGCGTACAGATGTGTTTGGTCACTGCCTTGCACCGACTCCACCAGCAGCAGGCCGAGATCCTGAATGCTGCGCTGTACGCGTTTGATTTCGGTCGGGTCCCAGAATGGCAGGGCGTTGATCAAGGTGCTTTGACTGATCTCGCTCCAGCGGCGTTGCTGGCGATAAACCGCTGGGTGTTGCAACTGCAATTCACTGATGACATGCAGAAACACCGCTTCCTGCAAACCTATCGTGGCAGCAAGGGTAGGCGAGATCAGCAGTGGCCGTTCTGGAATCAGGGAAGTCGACATACGAGAAAAAACTGCGGTGGTTTACGAGGGGTGATGCTAACACAAAGCGGAGCAGGTAATAGCGTGACACCTCGCGCGGAATGACACTTACCGCAGGCCTTCGCCATGAAGATTCCGGGGACCGCGCAAGTACATCCATGTAGCTTACGTTCGCATCCATGCGAACGAATCCCCTGCACTTTCATGGCGAAGGCCTGCGGTAAGTGTCATTCAAACCAGGGTATTTATTTTTTCCCCAAACAGCCGGACACACTGGGTCAATGAGATTACTGATGCATTTATCTCTCAGAACTAGAATAAGCCGGAGGGGAAAGGCAAGGTAAAGGCTTTGGAAAACTTCATCGGCATGGATGCCGATGAGAGCTACACGGATGTATTCATGCGTTTTTCTAAAGCCTTTACCTTGCCTTGCCGTGAGCGAATGTGTGTTTAAAGTGCATCCAGCGCTTCACTAAGTTTGCTCACTGCAATGATTTGCATGCCCTGTATAGGCTGCTTCGGTGCATTCGCTTTGGGCACGATGGCGCGTGTAAAGCCATGTTTGGCCGCTTCCTGCAACCGTTCCTGGCCGCTCGGCACGGGGCGTATCTCACCTGCGAGGCCAACTTCGCCAAACACCACAAGTTCGCGCGGCAGGATGCGATCCTTGAAGCTCGACACGATGGCTAGCAAGAGCGGCAGGTCGGCACTCGTTTCCGTAACCTTCACGCCGCCCACAACGTTGACGAATACATCCTGGTCGGCCATGAACAAACCCCCATGACGGTGGAGTACTGCAAGCAGCATAGCCATGCGGTTGTTATCGAGCCCTACAGCAATACGGCGCGGATTGCCCAGTTGGGATGCATCAACCAGCGCCTGGATTTCTACCAGCAGCGGGCGCGTCCCTTCCCACAACACCGTAACAAGCGAGCCTGCTGATATTTCTTCGGTGCGGGCCAGAAAAATTGCCGATGGATTTTTAACTTCCTTGAGTCCGGTTTCGGTCATCGCAAAAATGCCGAGTTCGTTGACTGCGCCAAAGCGGTTTTTATGGCCGCGCAACGTACGGTAGCGGCTGTCGTCACCACCATCAAGCATCAGGAAGCAATCAATCATGTGCTCAAGCACCTTGGGGCCCGCGAGGTTGCCGTCCTTCGTGACATGGCCGACCAGGAACAGTGCAGTATTGGTCTGCTTGGCATATTGAATAAGATACGCGGCACACTCGCGCACCTGCGACACACTGCCGGGCGCTGAAGGCACATCCGCGCTGTGCATGACCTGGATGGAATCCACGACAATCAGCTTTGGCCGATGTTGCTCGGCAGCACGCGTGATTTCTTCAATATTGGTTTCGGCCAGCATCTTGAGTTTATCGACAGGCAAGCCGAGGCGTTTTGCGCGCATGCCAACCTGCTGCAGCGATTCTTCACCTGTCACATACAGCGTCTCCATCTGCTGCGACAGCTTGCACATGATCTGCAACAGCAGCGTGCTTTTGCCTGCGCCAGGATTGCCGCCGATCAACACCACAGAGCCGGGTACAAGACCACCCCCCAGCACGCGGTCAAATTCGCCCACACTCGTGGAGAAGCGTGGTTGCTCATCGAGATTGATGGCGCCGAGTGTTTGTACTGTGCCGACCATGCCGGCATAACCCTCACGCTTGAACTGCTGTGGCGCAGAAGGTGTTTTAGCGGCGCCAAGGCTGATACGTGTCAGTGTATTCCATGCGCTGCATGCCATACACTGGCCTTGCCACTGCGTATGTTCGGCACCACAGTCATTACAGACATAGGCTGATTTAGTTTTTGCCATGAAAGATATTCAACTCAGGATTTTGCTCATCATCATAGCTCAGGCTGCTTGTTCTTGCATGGCTTGAAGTAGCCGTAATCAGGCCGGCTTTAGTTTGCTTGATGCCAGGATTTGCTATAGTCTTTTGCGCTGGTGCCCATCACTAGCAAGTTTTCCCAGGCTTGTTGATTAATTCACGATATCAGAATGCCCAGTTCCCTCCGTAACTCTTAATGGGTCAACCAAAGGACTAATGAATTCGAAGAGTGAAATTGTGCAAGTGA
>CAIYIP010000506.1 GCA_903926285.1 uncultured Gammaproteobacteria bacterium | reverse complement strand
CCGATCTCCCAGGTGCTTCGTGTTGCCTACGCCTACGATTACGGCAAACATCGCCAGACCGCAGAATTCGGCCAGCTCGACAGCGGTGGCGACCCGGAGAACGTCTTTGCTGGCCGTAATGGTCTCAAGGTGGCGACTGCCGACGGCAGCTACCTGCGCGGCCGCGATCGTTTCTCGATCGCTGAACTCAACCAGTTCTCGCTGGAATACCGGACCGATCTGCTGGAAGAAAAACTGGCGCTGACCCTGGGTTTGCGTGCGCCCTATTTCACACGAGAACTCAACCAGTACTGCTATACCCAAAACGCTTCCTCCACCGTACTCTGCACGACCCAGCCGATCGGCACGACGCTGGCCACCGGCAACGTCCGCTTCGGCACCGCGACGACTGAATACATTCCGCCGTTCTCCGGCACCGCCGAGTTCGACCAGCTGCTGCCCAATATCGGCTTCACCTACGCGCTGACTGACAGCCAGACCGTCTATGCCTCGTATGCCGGCGGCCTCTCGGCACCGCGTACCGACAACCTCTACGCAACACGTCGCCTTGCTGATGGCAGTATCGCGCGCGCCAATCCGGAACCGGAAGAAACCGATTCCTACGATCTTGGCTGGCGCTTGCAGGCGGGCAGCGTGCTGGCGTCCGTCGCCTACTGGCAGTCGCAATATACGAACCGCATTGTGTCTTCGTTCGACGCTGAGCTGGGCTTCTCGGTTGACCGCAACGTGGGTGACGTCGACCTGCGTGGCATCGACATGCAAGTGGGTTGGGCAGCTACCGACTGGATGACCGTTAGCGGCATGACCTCGTGGAACGACAGCGAACTGAAAGACAATCTGGCCATCAGCGCCACCACTACACTGCCGACCGCCGGCAAGCAGTTTGTCGAAACGCCGGAATGGACCTACGGCACACGCCTGGAACTGGCACCGATGGAGCGTATGAAGATCGGCCTGGAAGGCAAGTGGGTGGATGCGCGTTTCACCACTGACCTGAACGACGCAGCCGTTGGGTCCTATGCGCTGTTCCATCTGAATGCATCGTACGACTTTCCGTTCAACACCGATGGCCAGTTGTTGCATGCCCAGCTGAACGTGTACAACCTGTTCGACGAAGAGTTTTTTGGCACTATTTCGTCCACCACCGGTGCCGTAGCGCAGCCGGGCTTCACGCCTTCGCAGCCGTTTCTGTCACTCGGTGGCAAGCGCACTTTCAGTGCCAGCGTGCAATTGAGCTTTTGATGCGACGCTTGTTATCAAGCACTGGACTGTTATGTGCTGCGCTGGTATTGCCGCTGCTGGTGGAGTCCTGCAGCAGCAATGGCGGCCTCGATGACGCGACGGTGGCAGTGCAGTTGCTGGCACTCAACGATTTTCACGGCAATCTCGAACAGCCTGCCTCCGGTTTTCCGCGGGCAGCGACAGACACGGAGCAAGTCATCATCAGTGGTGGCATCGCCCGCCTGGCCACTCTGGTCAAACAGCGTGCTGCCGGTCACCGCCACTCGCTGGTGGTTGGTGCCGGCGACCTGATTGGCGCGAGCCCGTTGTTGTCGTCACGATTTCACGATGAACCCACCATCGAAGCGCTTTCCGCCATTGGCATGTCCTTGTCTGCAGTCGGTAATCACGAGTTCGACGAAGGACTCACTGAATTGCGTCGCATGCAACAAGGCGGCTGCCACCCCGACTCCGGCTGCCAGGGACCGGCTCCGTTCACGGGAGCCGACTTCCAGTATCTGGCGGCCAATGTCATTGATGACAGCTCAAATCAACCGATATTTCCCGCTCATGCCATCCGTGAATTCGACGGCATCCGCGTCGGTTTTATCGGCCTCACTCTCGATGAAACTCCGTCGCTGGTGGCACCGACGGCCAGCCACGGCATGCATTTTCTTGATGAGGTCACCACCATCAACCGCGAAGTGGCGCTGCTGCGCGCAGATGGTATTGAAGCGGTGGTGGTACTCCTCCACGAAGGCGGCAGCACGCGCAATGGCCCGGAAGACTGCGTGAATCTGGGTGGGCCCATCACTGTCATCCTGCCCAATCTGGATACCGCCGTCGATGTCGTCATCAGCGGTCACACCCACCGCGCCTACGACTGTGAAGTCAACGGCATATTGCTGACGTCGGCTGGCCAGTACGGCACCCAACTGAGCGACATTACACTAACGCTGGATCGCTCCACTGGTGATATCGTGCAGGCTAGCGCAGAGACATTGGTGGTAGCGGCCGATACGCTTGCCGAAGACCCCGCCATCGCTACGTTGGTAGACAGTTACAAAATGCTGGCCGCACCACTGATGCAACGCCAGGTTGGCGCGGTGACTGCGCCGCTGAGCCGGGATCGCAATACGGCAGGCGAAAGCGTGATGGGCGCCGTCATTGCCGATGCGATGCAAGCGGCGGCAGCGCGCAGCACCGGCGAAAATATCGATGTTGCATTCATGAATCCCGGCGGTGTGCGCGGCGACATACCCGCCGCCGGCCCGGTTGTTTTTGCTGATCTGTTCACCATCCAGCCATTTGGTAATAGCCTGGTAGTGCTGACCCTGCGCGGCGCCGATATTGCGGCACTGCTTAACCAGCAATTTACGGGCGGCAACCACCGCATTCTGCATGTATCCGCTGGCTTCATGTATCGCTGGCACCAGCGTGGTGCTGACGCCGAAGTAATCACAGGTTCCATCATGCTTAACGGCGCGCCATTGCAACCCGAGCGTCAGTATCGGGTAGTTACAAACAACTTCACGGCGGCCGGTGGCGACGGCTTCACAGTCTTTGCTGCCGGCGAGAATATTACCCAGGCCGGAGTCGACGTCGAAGCGCTGGAATCCTTTCTGGCAGCCCAGCCGCTGTTTACTCCGCCGCCGCTGGGGCGAATAACTCTGGAACCCTAAGTGCCACAGGCTCCTACAGTGGCCGGATTTCCATCAGACCGGT
>CAIYIP010000505.1 GCA_903926285.1 uncultured Gammaproteobacteria bacterium | reverse complement strand
TGTCGATGATCGCTTTATATTCGGCATCAGCATCGGCTTCGAGCAATTGCGGATTGGCAACCCAGGTTTCCATGGCTTGCGCGCGGCGTTCGAGTGTACGCGGATCGCCGTAACCTTCGGAGATCATCCAGCGCAGCAACACAATGTTGGAGTTGAGGTATTCAATCATCGGTGCTTTGTTGAGTTTGATCGTGCAACCTGCTGCAGAACGCTCGGCCGAAGCATCGGACAACTCGAAGGCCTGCTCAATTTTCAGATCGGGCAAACCTTCGATTTCAAGAATACGACCGGAGTAGATATTTTTCTTGCCCTTTTTGTCGAGTGTCAGCAGGCCTTGCTTGATTGCCGCGTAAGGAATCGCGTTGACGAGATCGCGTAGCGTGATGCCGGGTTGCATCTTGCCCTTGAAGCGTACAAGGACGGATTCAGGCATGTCGAGTGGCATAACCCCGGTTGCCGCAGCAAACGCGACGAGACCGGAACCCGCTGGAAAGGAAATACCAATCGGGAAACGTGTGTGCGAATCGCCACCGGTGCCGACGGTATCGGGCAACAGCATACGGTTAAGCCATGAGTGGATAATGCCATCGCCGGGACGCAAACTGACGCCGCCGCGGTTCTGGATAAAATCTGGCAGCGTGTGCTGCGTATGGATATCGACCGGTTTAGGATAAGCTGCGGTATGACAGAAGGACTGCATAACAAGATCAGCCGAGAAGCCGAGGCAGGCTAGGTCCTTCAATTCGTCGCGTGTCATGGGACCAGTCGTGTCCTGGGAACCAACCGTCGTCATCTTCGGTTCACAGTAGACGCCCGGACGCATGCCTGCAACGCCACAAGCTCGACCAACCATTTTCTGCGCAAGCGTGAAACCCTTGTTATTGACCACAGGCACTGCAGCACGTACGAACACCTGCGAAATGCCGAGGCCCAGCTCAAGCCGCGCCTTGTCGGTCAGGCCCCGACCAATGATTAATGGTATGCGGCCACCTGCTCGTACTTCGTCAAGGATGATGTCGGTTTTCAGCTGATATTCTGCAACCACTTCGCCAGTGCCATGACGCGTGATCTTGCCAGCATACGGATAGATGTCGATAACATCGCCGGTATTCATGTTGGCCACATCACATTCGATTGGCAACGCACCCGCGTCTTCCATCGTGTTGAAAAAAATCGGCGCAATCTGGTTGCCGATACACACACCACCAGCACGCTTGTTCGGAATGTGCGGAATATCATCACCGATAAACCACAATACGGAGTTGGTCGCAGACTTGCGCGAAGAACCCGTGCCGACAACATCACCGACGAGCGCGACAGGGAAACCTTTTTTCTTCAGCTCCTCGATTTGCAGCTCGGCATTTGTGATGCCTTCGCGTGGCATCTTGTACATGGCTTTGGCGTGCAGCGGGATGTCGGGACGTGACCAGGCATCAGGAGCAGGGGACAAGTCATCAGTATTGGTTTCACCCGGCACCTTGAATACGGTAACAGTCAGCACTTCAGGCAATTTAGGACGCGAGGTGTACCACTCGGCATTAGCCCATGACTGCAACGCCGTTTTGGCATTGACGTTGCCGGCATTGGCTTTTTCAACCACATCATGAAACGCATCGAACATCAGGATAGTAGAGGAGAGTTGTTTGGCGGCTTCTGCGCCGAGTTCTTCATCGTCAAGCAACTGCACGAGTGCACTGATGTTGTAGCCACCGAGCATGGTGCCAAGCAGTTTTACTGCAAGTAGTTTGCTAACGAGGGGTGTAGTCGCTTCACCTTTGGCAATGGCAGTCAGGAACCCGGCCTTGATGTACGCTGCTTCGTCGACACCGGCAGGAACACGATTGCTGATAAGTTCAAGCAGAAACGGCCCTTCATTGGCCGGTGGATTCTTGAGCAATTCAACGAGCGCAGCGGTCTGGACGGGGTCGAGCGGTTTTGGCACAACACCAAGGGCGGCACGTTCGGCAACATGTATGCGATAGGCTTCTAGCACTGAAACACCTCATGAAGAGTAGTAAAAAAAGAGGAGATAAAATCAGTCTGCATTCTACGTCAAAGCCTTTAAGGTGACCACACGGCAGGGCTTATGCCGGACAGAAGCTTTGATTACAATGTGTCCCATGAAAAGCGTCCGTACCCCCTGCATTGGAGTTTGCTCGACCACCTCGCTGGGTGATCACATCTGCCGCGGCTGCAAACGCTTCAGCGCAGAGGTCATCCACTGGAATTCCTACACCGAACCGCAGAAACAGGCTGTGCAGAACCGTATCAACCAGTTCACCAGCCAGCTGATGGCCAACAAGTTCCGCATCGTGTCGCAGGCCAAACTCGAAGGTGTGTTGCAAGATTTCCGCATCTTCTACGATCCCGACTTGTCGCCGTTTTTCTGGCTGCACCAGTTACTGCAGAAACACCTGTACCGCGTGAGTTCGCTGGCAGAAATTGGGGTTGAACTTCAGCCTGCCTTCAGGGGCCGCGACGTACGTGATCTGCTTCTATTCATCAATGAAGAACTGCAAACCTTGTCCGAAGCCCACTTTGAGCGTTATTTCACCCGTTAGGCACCACAAAGCAGCAGCACATGCGCAAACGTTATCTCAGGAGCGCGCAATGCATCATGCTTTTCTGGAATCTAAAGTTGCTGCGCCGCATCTACTAGGTTTTTTCAGTGAATTCTCTGTCTGCTGTTTTGCCTATCGTAATAATTGGTGCCAAGATAAAATTTCACCTGAGTGATGACATCCTCTGCTCTTCATAAACAAGTAGTCCGGAAACGACCTAGTGAGCAAATACTTCTCCGCAATTTTTGTTTTTGTCTCAATCAGTTTGCTGACTCTATTTAATTTTGCTATTTCCTATAACAATTTTGTAAATTCCATTCAATGTTTGGCAAGAACTCCTGCTTATACGTCATGGTTTATTCTGGTTGCCGGAATAAGCCTTGCATCGGTACTTGCAGCCTGGCTAGCGTTATCGATCCGGAAAAGGCTCGTAGAAGAACAACAGCGAAGGTACAGGGACAAACTCGAAAATCTACTCGTATCTGCCCGCAAGCTCGAAACAATGGCACAGCTGGTCGGCAGTATCGCGCATGACTTCAACAACGTCCTGATGACTGTTTCAGGCTACGCGAGCCTCGCGCTGACAAAGAATGAAGACAACAATGATGCGAAAATGGAGGAATACCTCAATCTCGTCAACCTGAGTGCCGACAAGGGTTCAGACCTGATAAAAACGTTGCTGTCTGTCAGCAGGGCGAAATCACACAGACGCAGCAACAGCATGGATCTGCTGCTCGCTGGGGAGAACACCATTACTCAGCCAGCATACTTTTACTGGTGAGTATGTCCGCCTGGCAGTAAGCGATTCAGGCAGAGGTCTGGCGATGGAAAATGTGGATAACATTTTCCATCCTTTCTACACCACCAAGAACGAGGGCAAGGGTTCGGGACTCGGAATGGCCCTGCTGCAAAACCTTGTCCATAACATCGTTGGACACATACAGCTGACATCAGGACCTGACAAAGGCAATACAGGCACAATATTCCTGCCGTTGCCAGCGCTGGCGGGCAAGTAGAATTCATCTGGAAAAATAACCAAAAAAACACAGTTCCCGAAGTGGTTTCCGAGAAACTGTGTTTCCGCAATGCGATATCAACCTTCCAGTGGAATGAATGCCAGCGAATTATTGGGATTCATCGGGATAACGAGTTGCTTCTGCACGGAGTCGTAACACATGGATGCTGCACTCGGAATGCCTGAAGCAATGATTTCTGCATCATGGCCAGCACGAATACGTGAAACACTGCCAAAACGTACACTGCTGACATATTTGGTGCCGTCTTCAGTGACTACCAGACCATCGTTGCCACTCTCGGCCGCGTGTTCAGTCAGGATCAGTTCACCTGCAGGGTTGAAGGTCATTACATCGTTATTGCCTATGTTCACAACCACGATGTTGCCATCGTTATCGATGGCAACACCATTTGGTGCTGCCAGCGGTGCACCTTCAAGGAAAACCGATGTGCTGCCATCTGGAGTCACTTTCAAAATTGTTTCCGGGGCACGTGTATTGGAAATATAGGCGGTGCCGTCGGCAGTAACACCAATGCCGTTGAGAAAGGTACCGCCGGTCACAGTAACTTCTTTCAGCGGGTTGCCTGTTGCAAGGTCGAAGGACCTGAGCACACCTTCATCTACGGTATACAACACACCATTGCTGATGGCGCTGCCACGCGGATGATTAAGGGTAAGGCTGTCCCGGGTCGCGCCAATCCACTTCGAGGTGTGCACGCTGCCATCAGGGTTGATAAGGGAAACATAGCCGTCATTCGGCAGGATTTCCTGTGCAGCTCCCGCATTCATTGCAACAATAACGTTGCGTAACGGATCGAAAGTACAGCTTTCGGAAAAGTTGAAACTGCCGAACACTTTAACGTTGTCAGACATGGGTGTAGCTACACCTGTTTCATTGACAGTGGCAAGAGGTGTGCCGGCCTTGAAAGGACTTGGAGCAGCAGGTGCCGGCGCCTGTGCTGCCACACCCGCACTGGCAAGCAGAAAGACTAGACTGGTAGTCAGGGATGTTTTCATGGGTAATGCTCCAGTAGTTCAGGGTTAAAAATCAGATTCGTGCTGCGGTAAATTGGCGCAGTCCAGCCACAGACCGCAAGGGCGAAGTTCTGCTCCAATTTTTTTTACCAAGGCTGGCTAATTACCGCGATCCAGCTCCTGCT